>JAEWTK010000233.1 GCA_023459535.1 Pseudomonadota bacterium | reverse complement strand
GCAACAGACCACTTAACCCACACCTAAATCAATGGTGCCCATGGCGGGAATCGGACCCGCGACCTCTCCCTTACCAAGGGAGTGCTCTACCACTGAGCCACATGGGCGCTAAATACTTATGCCGGTTTTTGGAGCGGGCGACGAGGCTCGAACTCGCGACATCTTGCTTGGAAGGCAAGTGCTCTACCAACTGAGCTACACCCGCTTCGAGGAGCAACACCACCCGAACATCCAACAAACCAGCGCCTATCGGCTCTGAATCTGATATTGCTAACTTTTTCTAATTCTTTAAGTTGCTGGTGGAGGGGGAAGGATTCGAACCTTCGTACTCTGAGAGAACGGATTTACAGTCCGTCGCCTTTAACCACTCGGCCACCCCTCCCAACCGAACCCATGATTATGCTGATAATCTGACAGCGTGTCAAACGCAAAGGTGAGAATTTTTGGTGCCGGATGTCGGAATCGAACTGACGACCTTCGCATTACAAGTGCGCTGCTCTACCAACTGAGCTAATCCGGCAAAAACGTAATTTTATCGTATTAAATCTATTTAACCAACTTCAAAAATGGTTTCTTTTTGACTGGTTCTGTTTTTTTATTCTCTTTTGCGTCCAGAGCCGACTCTTCAGCTTCCGCCTCCCCAACCTGCAATCCGGATTCCTCCGGTTCCGGCTGAAAAAACATGCCTTGACCATTTTCCCTGGCAAACACACCTCTTACCGCATGCATGGGCACATACAACTCATTGGCGACACCGCCGAAGCGCGCCGAAAACGTAATGGCATCATTACCGATCTGCAAGTTCTTGGTCGCCGAATAATTGATGTTAAGGACAATCTCACCATCCTTTACATAAGCCATGGGCACCCGCGTCTGGCCATCCACTGCCACCAGCAAATGCGGTGTCAAACCGTTGTCCGCACACCATTCATGCATGGCACGAATCATGTATGGCTTGGTTGATGTGAATTCACTCATCGTTCGCCTCAGCCTCGTCAGTTAACACCAGAAACCAGCGTCTTGCCCCGAACCAGCAGACCTACTTGCGCATTGCTTTTTCTGATGGCGTCATCGCTTCTATATACGCCGGGCGAGAGAATATACGTTCTGCATACTTAAGTAAAGGTGCAGCCTGCTTCGGCAGCTCAATACCGTAGTGGCCAAGTCGCCACAACAGCGGAGCAAGGGCAACATCCAGCATGGAGAATTCATCACCCAGAATATATTGCTGCTTGCTGAACAGAGGCACGATCTGCGTCAGATTGTCACGAATTGTCGCACGCGCCTTGTCAGCGGCCTTCTGGTTTCCGGATTCGAGATCGGCGATATGGGAGAAGAGCTGCTCTTCAAAATTATGCAGGAACAGCCTGGCGCGTGCGCGCATGACCGGATCGGCTGGCATCAACTGCGGATGCGGGAAACGCTCATCAATATACTCATTGATGATATTGGCCTGCTGCAACACCAGGTCGCGCTCAACCAGCACCGGCACTTCGTTATGCGGATTGATGATAGCCAGATCTTCCGGCTTGTTGGCCAAATCTACATCAATGACTTGAAAATCCATGCCTTTTTCAAAAAGCACGATGCGGCAACGATGACTGTAAGGGTCAGTGGTGCCAGAGTATAGCGTCATCATAATAGTGGTTTCCTAAAAACTAAAAAGCAAAACGGGAGAGACCTCCATTCAACTGGAAGCCTCTCCCGCCAGTTAAATTAATGCACGTCTTTCCAGAACTCTTTCTTCAGGTAGTACGAAACAACGAACAGCAGACCCAGGAACAGCAAGACAATAACGCCCAGCTTCTTGCGTTGCACCTGCGCCGGTTCAGCCATGAACACCAGGTAATTCACCAAGTCAGCCATGGCGGCATCATATTCCGCCGGAGTCATGACACCGGGCTTGTCCAGCACCAGATGATGGCTTTCCGTCTTTGTACCATCAGCAGCAACATGCTCCGCGGTTTTCATGACCTGCTGGCCTTGAAGTTCCCAAAGCACGTGCGGCATCCCCACGTTGGCGAACGCGACATTGTTCCATCCGGTCGGACGACTGTCATCTCGATAGAAGCCGCGCAGATAGGTATAGAGCCAATCCGCGGTGCGCGCACGCGCTTCCACGGTCAGATCCGGCGGCACAACACCAAACCAGGCTTTTGCTTCCACCTTGGGCATCACCACCCGCATGGTGTCGCCAACCTTCTCGGAAGCGAACAGCAGATTATTCTTGATCTGTTCTTCTGTCAGTCCAATATCCACCAACCTGTTATAGCGCATATAGTTCGCGCTATGACAATTCAGGCAATAGTTGACGAACAACTTGGCACCGCGTTGCAAGGACTCATGATTATTGAGATTGACAGGCGCCTTGTCCAAATGGATATGCTCACCTGCTGCCACAGCAAGCGCTGGAAGCATCAGAAAAAAAACTGCCAAAAATCCGTGTTTAACGGTATTGATGATTGATTGTGACTTCATTATGCGGTCACCCTTTCCGGCACTGGTTTTGTCTTGTCTTTCTTCGTATACCAAGGCATCAGGATAAAGAAGAGGAAATAGGTCAATGTGAAGATGCGCGCCACGATGGTCGCACGGTCAGCACCACCAACAATCCAGGTACCTGCGTCAAACACACCCCAGACGTTGGATGGCTTGGTACCCAGATAACCGAGCACGAGAAAACTCACCACGAACAACGCCAACCACTTCTTGTAGAGCGAACCCCGATAACGAATGGATTTCACAGGACTACGGTCCAGCCATGGCAACAAGGCAAAGATCATGACGGACAGCCCCATCGCCGCAACACCCGGGAACTGCGAGTTGAAAATCGGTGGCACTGCACGCAGAATCGAGTAATACGGCGTGAAGTACCAGACCGGTGCAATGTGCGCCGGCGTTTGCAACGGATCCGCCGGAATGAAGTTGTTGGCCTCAAGGAAATAGCCGCTCATCTCCGGCGCGAAGAAGATGATGGCCGAGAACACCATCAGGAACACCGTCACACCGACAATATCCTTCACCGTGTAATAAGGGTGAAAAGGAATGCCATCGAGCGGAATGTGCGTCTTCGGATCCTTGTGCGCCTTGATCTCGATGCCGTCAGGATTGTTGGAACCGACTTCATGCAATGCAATCAGATGCGCCACAACCAGACCCAGCAGCACCAGCGGCAGGGCGATGACGTGAAAAGCGAAGAAGCGATTCAGCGTTGCATCGGAAACGACATAATCGCCACGCAACCACTCGGACACATCAGGACCGATAAACGGGATGGATGTGAACAGATTGATGATGACCTGCGCACCCCAGTAGGACATCTGCCCCCACGGCAACAGGTAGCCGAAGAAAGCCTCACCCATCAACACCAGGAAGATGCCCACGCCGAACAGCCAAATCAATTCGCGTGGCGCACGATAGGAACCGTAAATCAGACCGCGGAACATATGCAAATAAACCACCACGAAGAACATGGAGGCGCCGGTGGAATGCATGTAGCGAATCAACCAGCCCCATGACACATCACGCATAATGTATTCGACGGAGCCGAAAGCCAGTGCAGCATCCGGCTTGTAATGCATGGTCAGGAAGATGCCCGTGACAATCTGCAGCACCAGCACCAGCAAAGCCAGTGAACCGAAGAAATACCAGAAATTGAAATTTTTCGGCGCATAGTATTCCGTCAGATGCGCCTTGATATTGGCGGTCAGCGGAAAGCGCTGATCGACCCAGGTAAGAACCCCCGCCATGCATTTTTCTACCTTGTTTTTCATGGCTATGCCGTCTCCTTGCTATGTTCACCCACCAACAGGATTGAGTCGTTCAGATAATGGTGCGGAGGCACTACCAGGTTGGTAGGTGCCGGCGAACCCTTGAACACACGGCCGGCCAGATCAAACTTGGAACCATGGCAAGGACAGAAGAAACCGCCCTTCCAGTCGCCGCCCATGTCGCCGTTTGGCTGCAGCTTGGGTGAAGGCGAGCAGCCGAGGTGGGTGCAGATTCCCTCCATCACCATCAGGTTCGGGCGAATCGAGCGGGTAGCATTCTTGCAGTAATCCGGCTGCTGGCTGGTCACATCCAGATTGGGGTCCGTCAACTTGTCTTCCTGGCCGGAAAGCGTCTGACTCATGCTTTCTGTCAGATTGACAATCCACACCGGCTTGCCACGCCATTCAACGGTGATCATCGCGCCGGGCTCGATCTTGCTTATGTCCACCTCAACAGCCGCTCCGGCAGCCCGAGCACGTGCACTTGGCAACATGCTGCTCACAAAAGGTACGGCCATCGCGGCAACTGCAACCCCACCCACAGCGGAAGTAGCAGCTATCAGGAATCTGCGTTTAGCCTGATCAACTGGTTGATTTGCCATCACTTACCCTTAAAAAATATTCCAAACCGTCAAGCATTCCCGGCATCACAAACAGTCAAAGCAGGAACACACAAACATAATCAGCCCGCCATTTTACAGCTTTCGCATTAAAAATTAAACCTTTATCCGCACGTCAGACAGGATTGTCGATGTCGATAAACTGGTGCTTCAGGCCGAATTGCTCGGCGAGGTGCCGGCCCAGCGCCTGTACGCCATAACGTTCCGTGGCATGATGGCCGGCAGCGATATAAGTCACGCCCGACTCACGTGCCAGATGCACGGTCTGCTCCGAGATTTCCCCGCTGATGAACACATCCACCCCCAACTCGATTGCAGTCTCCAGATACTGTTGTGC
>JAEWTK010000232.1 GCA_023459535.1 Pseudomonadota bacterium | reverse complement strand
ACCATGGACCAGCCTTCAACACAACGCATGCGATAGATACGTTCTTCCAGCGGGGCGATCTTGAAGATGTCCTCGATCGATATCTGCTTGGGTTTTTTCACCTCACCTTCAATCGAAACGGTCCAGGGTCTCGGTTTGAACAGCTTGGCATGGACAACCGGGTCGCCCTTGTCGGTGCCAAACTCGTAGAAGTTATTGTAGGTGGTGACGTCTTCATAGTTGGTCAGCTTCTCATCCTTGCCATAAGCGGTCTTGCTGAACCCGGCGATTTTCTGTCGCTCGTTCGCGGCCAGTGCAGTTGGCGACAACATACTGGAGATGGCGCCGGCTGCAACACTGAAGCCTGCGGCTTTGAGAAATTTGCGGCGATGCTCAAATACTTCACGAGGCGTGATTTCCGAAGACGGAATATCCGGCTTTTTGGCGATATACATACTGGCTACCCTTTCTGTTTGGTCCTTGAGTTCCCGGAATCAGGCAGGCTCAGAACCCAAAACGTCATTGATGCACATTGGTCGCCAATATGACCGCAGCCTTACATTGGATTACTGCAGGTATTGATCCCAGTCATGTGGTGTTGCCCCACCGGCAAAGAACTCCGGGTTGAGCAAGGATTCCTTGCAGTTGTAGAGCAAGGGTTTGCCTTGGGTATCCTGCAGCGAGCCGCCCGCCCTTTCCAAAACACACTGGGCAGCGGCCGTATCCCATTCGGAGGTCAGCCCCAGTCTTGGGTAGAGATCAGCAGCGCCTACGGCGACCATGCAAATCTTCAATGAACTACCCATAGGGATTAGTTTTACCGGGGAAAGTTTCTTTTCGATGTTTTCGACAAACTGCTGCAATCGGACATCGGCATGCGAACGACTGCCGGCAATCGTGATGTCCTCAGGACTCAGTTCCCGCGCCTTGATGGCCACGGCCGCATGACCATCCTGCTGTTTATAAGCCCCATTTTCATCTGCGTAATACAGCAAGCCCATGGCCGGCGCATAAACCACGCCGACCGTGGCTTTGCTGCCCTCGATCAGGGCGATGTTGACCGTAAACTCCCCGTTGCGCTTGATGAATTCGCGCGTGCCGTCCAGCGGATCGACCAGCCAGTAGCGTTGCCATTGCGAGCGGGTGGCGTAGGGAATATCAGCAGACTCCTCTGAAAGTACCGGGATATCCGGTGTCAATTGCTTCAGGCCAGCCTCGATAATGCGATGCGCGGCTAGGTCGGCCTGCGTCAGCGGTGAATTGTCGCTCTTGCTCTCGACGTCGATGGTGCCGGCATAGACCTGCATGATGGCCTTGCCCGCTTGCCTGGCAATGTCGATCAACCGTGGCAAATGACTTTGTGTCTGATTCAATTTGATAATAACTCCAATAAAGCCGCTTCATCGATGACCATCACACCCAGTTCCCGGGCTTTTTCCAGTTTGCTGCCAGCCTCTGCACCAGCAACCACGTAATCCGTCTTGCGTGAGACACTGCCAGCCACTTTGCCGCCGGCCTCTTCGATCAAGGCTTTGGCTTCATCTCGCGACATATTGGGCAAGGTGCCGGTTAACACCAGGGTCTTGCCGTTGAACACCCCGTCGGCAGGGGTTCCTGCGCCCTCTTCCCAGTGAATGCCGGCTGCGATCAGGGCATTGATGACTTCACGGTTATGGGCTTCACCCAGGAACTGCACGATGGAATCCGCCACAATCGGGCCAACATCCGGTACCTGCTGCAGTTTCTCCACATCCGCTTCCAGCAACCCCTGCAGACTACCAAAATATTTAGCCAGATCCTTGGCGGTCGCTTCACCTACATTGCGGATGCCCAGCGCATAGATAAAGCGTGCCAGCGTGGTCTTCTTGCTTTTCTGCAATGCCTCTATGATGTTCTGCGCTGATTTTTCTGCCATGCGTTCAAGGCCCGCCAACGTCTGGCTATCCAGCTTGTAAATATCGGCCAGCGTATGTACCAGTTCGGCATCGACCAGTTGATCCACCAGCTTCTCGCCCAAGCCTTCGATATCCATGGCGCGGCGCGAGGCAAAATGCAGGATCGCCTGCTTGCGCTGGGCGGAGCAGAACAATCCGCCGGTACAGCGCGCCACCGATTCATCTTCCTGACGGATGACATGAGAGCCGCAGACTGGACAGCGATGACCGATGGCTTCCAGCAGATTGTAGGGTACGGAACCCTGCGGGCGCCGGTCCTTCAACACACCAACCACTTCCGGAATCACATCCCCTGCCCTGCGCACGCTGACCGTGTCGCCTACGCGTACATCCTTGCGGTCGATTTCGTCCTGGTTATGCAAGGTGGCATTGGTTACCGTCACGCCGCCGACAAATACCGGCTTCAGCCTTGCCACCGGTGTAACAGCACCGGTACGGCCGACTTGTACGTCAATCGCCAGCAATTCGGTCAGGGCTTCCTGCGCCGGGAATTTATGCGCCACCGCCCAGTGCGGCTCCCGGCTACGAAAGCCGAGTTCGCGCTGCAACGCCAGCAGATTGACCTTGTAGACGACGCCGTCGATATCGTACGGCAGGCTGTCGCGCTTGGCAGCGACGTTCTGGTGGAACTGCACCAGAGGTCCAGGACCCAGACCAACGATGCGTTCGGCGCAAACGGGGAAACCAAAATGCTGCAGGGCATCGAGCAGTTCGCTGTGCCGTGCAGGCACCTCCCAGCCCTTGGTTTCGCCCAGGCCATAGGTAAAAAAGGATAAAAGCCGTTGAGCCGTCAATCTGGAATCCAGCTGACGTACGGCGCCGGCCGCACCGTTGCGCGGATTGACCAGTGTCGGCTTGCCTTGCGCACGTTGTCTGGCGTTGTATCGCTCGAAGTCGGGACGGCTCATGTAGACCTCGCCGCGCACCTCAAGCACTTCGGGCGCCGGGCCTTCGAGCCGCAATGGGATCTGACGGATAGTGCGGATGTTCTGCGTGACATCTTCGCCGACCTCGCCATCGCCACGGGTTGCGGCCTGCACCAGCAGGCCGTTTTCGTAGCGCAAACTGATGGCCAGACCGTCGAACTTGAGTTCGGCGGCGTATTCAACAGGCGGATCATTATCGCTCAATCCCAGTTTCTTGCGCGTTCTGGCATCGAATGCCCGGGCGCCTTCCGGCGTGATGTCGGTCTCGGTCTCGATCGAGAGCATGGG
>JAEWTK010000231.1 GCA_023459535.1 Pseudomonadota bacterium | reverse complement strand
GTCTTGAAGATCCGTCGGCCCAATGTGCGCGAACGTATCGAGGCCGACCTGCGGCTGCTGTCACATCTTGGACGTCTGGTCGAATCGGAGTTCGAAGCGGTCAAGCGTTTCCGTCCGGGCGAAATCATCGCTCAATTCTCAAAATCGCTGGAACGCGAGCTGGACTTTGCGCTGGAAGGCCGCAATACCGAGCGTTTTGCGCACAATTTTGCCGATGATGAATACGTCGAGTTCGCCAAGATCTACTGGGATTACACCAGCGAAAGCCTGCTGGTCATGAGCTATATCGACGGTATTCCCGGCAACGACCTCGCTTCCGCGACCTACCGTGGGCTGGAACTGAAACTGCTAGGTGAACGCGGTGCCAACGCCGTGTTGAAGATGGTGCTGATCGACGGCTTCTTCCATGCCGACCCGCATCCCGGCAATGTGTTCTATCTGCCGGATAACCGGCTGGCGATTATCGATTGCGGCATGGTGGGGCGTATCAGCATGGACCGGCGCGACGAGATCGCCGATTTGCTGGCCGCCCTGGTTTCGCGTGATATCGACACCTTGCGCGACATCCTGATGATCTGGGCGGAGAATGCGTCGATCGACGAGACCAAGCTCGGTTCGGATATCGAGGAATTCATCAGTAGTTATGACAATGCACCGCTCAAGCATGTACGGTTTAGCTCATTGCTGAATGACCTTACCAGCATCATGCGCGAGAACCAGCTGACCGTGCCGCCGGATCTCACCATGTTATTCAAGGCTCTGATTACATTGGAGGGTCTGGGGCGCCAGCTGGATCCGGATTTCCAGATCGTCAATCATCTGACCCCATTCGTGAAGAAAGTCATCGTCGACCGCTATATGCCTGCCAATCTGCTGAAGCGTGGCAAGCGCGGACTGGGACATCTGATGAATGCCGTTACCGGCTTGCCGGGTGACGTGTCGCAGGTATTGCGTGAGGCCGCACGCGGTCGGCTCAAGCTCAATCTTGACCTGCAGCGGCTCGATCACTTCGGCCATCAGCTCGATCACAGCACCAACCGCCTGACCATGGCTATGATCACCGCAGCCCTGATCGTCGGCTCGTCCATCGTCATGACGGTGGAGGGTGGTCCCACCATTTTCGGTTTACCCGCTTTTGGTTTTGCCGGTTTCTTTCTCGCCTTCGTCATCGGCATCCTGTTGATGATCTCGGTCTGGCGCGCGGGACGCGACTAGCCTGCCAATCGTTCGATAGATACCGGGTGCGCGGCCTTGCCGCGTTGCTCGAAACTTGAAATATTCTCGATAGTGATTCTGGCAATCTCGGTCAGTGCTTCTTGCGTGAAAAATGCCTGATGGCCGGTGACGACCACGTTGGGAAAAGTCAGCAGACGCGCGAAGACGTCGTCATGAATCATCGAGTTGGAGAGATCGCGGAAGAACAGATTGTCTTCTTCTTCGTAAACATCCAGGCCCAGGCTGCCGATAATGCCTGACTTGAGTCCGCGGATGACCGCGCGCGTGTCGATGATGCCGCCGCGGCTGATGTTGATCAGCATGACGCCGCGCTTCATCGTCGCAATCGCCTGTTCGTTGATCAGGTGATGGGTTTGCGGTGTCAGCGGGCAGTGCAGGCTGATGATATCGCTTTGCCGTAACAGCTCCGCCAACTCGACATATTGAGCGCCGGCAGCGATGCATTCCGGATTTGGCTGAGGGTCAAAGGCCAGCACCTTGCAGCCGAATCCAGCCATGATGCGGATGAAGCAGAGGCCGATCTTGCCGGTGCCGACCACGCCCACGGTTTTGCCGTGGAAGTCGAATCCGAGCAGGCCTTCCAGTGCGAAATTGCCTTCTCGCACGCGGGCGCTGGCGCGGTGTATCTTGCGGTTCAGCGTCAGCATCATGGCTACTGCGTGTTCCGCCACCGAGTAGGGCGAATATTCCGGCACGCGCGCGATTTCGATACCGGATTCTTTCGCCGCAGCAAGATCGACATTGTTGAAGCCGGCGCAACGCAATGCCACCAGTTTCACCCCTTGCCTCGCCAACGCGGCCAGCACTTCGGCATTCAGATGATCATTGACGAACGCACAAACTGCGAGTGCTCCATCGGCAGCAATTGCCGTCGAGGCGTCCAGCCTTGGCTCCAGATACACAAGTTGGTGCTTGCCGCTATTAGCGGCTTCAAGAAACTGCCTGTCGTAGGATTTACTGCTGAATACGGCAACGCGCATGGTGGGTGTTCCTTTTTATTTTGCAGGTTATGGCGCCGGCAATTGCTGATGAGGCCTAATCCGCCAGTTGGCAAGACAGGATAATCCCGGCAGATTGCATTAAGTTTGCAGTTTCCGAATCTGTCGGTCCTGCATGCGCGAAAACAGCAGCAGGGCCAGTATGCCGCCGATCAATGCGTACAGCATGTCCGATTGTGCATCCCATGGGTCGCCCTGGGTGCCAAGAAAGTCTATCGAACCGTCGCCAAATACCAGCGCGGCTAGCCATTCGATCAGTTCATAACTCGCGCTCACGGCCAGCACGATGCTCAATATGATGAATATCAGCATCTTGCGACCACGGACAAACCCGCCACGTATCAATATCTCGCGCGTGACCAGCGCCGGCACGAAGCCCTGAAACAGATGGCCGATCTTGTCATAAGGGTTGCGCTCCAGGCTCAGCATCTGCGCCAGTTCGAAACCAAGCGGCACCCGTGCATAGGTATAGGTGCCGCCCAGTATCAGCACCAGGGCATGGACAAAGATGCAGATATAAAGCAGCGTGGTGAGCGGAAAACTCCGATAACTGAACCAGAGGATGGGCAGGGCGATGATGACGGGCAACACTTCCAGCAACCAGGTCGGGCGGTCGTAAGGCCGGATGCCAGATGCTGCCAAAACGGCGAGTAGCGCAATGGAAGCGGCGATCAGTATGTTGGTGCGCAGTGAGGTCATGCCTGCAGTGTGTCCTGAACGGATTGGTAACAGGCTAGATCATAGCGCATCGTCGCAAAGAGCAGACAACATGACTACGTCTGCTTATTGTGCGTTGCAGAGGTCAGTCGGTGCAGGGGGGCGAATCCTAACCAGTGTTTATGGCAATAAAGACAGGACGCAGCAAATCATGCCTTGCTATTGGTTAGCTACCTTACTATAATCCACCTTACTAAATGGAAACTTCATGTATCGTTTGCTGGTCATGTAACTGGCTACCCGTAAAACCGACCGTTCCAAATTGGGAATAGCGTTCTTGGGCGAGCGAGCCGACGCTTGAGTTTGAATCTCACTGTATTAATCACCTGATCGTAGGAAAGGAACCTTATGCAATCTCTCATCAAAACCACTCTCGCTATCATGACACTTGGTGTGATGGCTTCCAGTAACGCACTCGCTGGCGGTGCAGATGCCAAGGTGACGATTGAAACGCTGAACAAGAGCTGGAATCAGGCTTTTAACAGTGCAGACGCTGCAGCGCTCGCCAGCCTATACGCCGAGAATGCCGTGCTGTCGCCAGGTAACGGCCAAGTGCTGAACGGCCGCGCCGAGATCGAGAACCTGTTCAAGGGTTTCTTCGAGTCCGGCTTGCACAACCACACGCTGGAAATCGTCACCGCCGGTGGCGACGGCAAGACCTTGTATCAGGTCGCGAAGTGGGGCGCCAATGCGCCGGAGAAAGATGGCGTCAAGCCAGCTTATGGCGGCATCACCACCAGCGTTTTCGAGAAGGATGCCAACGGCAAGTGGGTTGCTCGTTCGCACGTCTGGAACGCGGGCAATTAAGTTGTATCACGGGGTATGCGTTCAATGTAAGTGATGTTTGACCCGGTCAGCGATGACCGGGTTTTTTCTTGGGCAGGGTTTTTATCGCTTGGCCTATCTCGTCATGGGGCGGAAGGCGAGCGAGTACGGTTTATTTATTCGCTTTATTCAGAGTTTGCAGCAGCTTTGGTTGCCCGTGAGCATTGGTCTTTGGAGAAAATCAATGATTCAGAACGGTGAAACGCTGTGAACTTGTTACCTTGGTGATTCCATCTCGAATTTGCACTGACTGCATTTCCAGATCTCCATTCGGTGAGAGGTGCATGCGGTAGGCCGGATGGAAGAACCCCTTCGCCTGGTAGTCGACCGACCCATCTTCAATTACCTCGCCGGACCTGTCGCCGCCAAAATAAGATGCATCAAGTTCGAGTGAGCCCGGCGTAGATCCTGGCCGCAAAGTGTGGGTATGGATGACTTTGCTGGACACGGGATTGATCCATTCTTCGATCAGGACCTCCTGCGGGGTTTCCCAGCGCCAATAGACTAGGTATCCGCCCGGGGCTTGCCGGCTCTGACCAAGCAGGTGTGCGTACAGCCCCCAGACGGCGGGGTCCGCCGCTGGTGTTGCAGATACAACAGGCATCTCGGGAGATGCTGACGTCACTGCAGCCTTGGGCAAGGGGTTGGCTTGTTCGATAATCCGGCCATCAAGCGTGAGGGAATAGGCTGTGCCCGGCTGTTTGCGTATTACGCCGATGAAGTACATCGCATTCTCGTTCAACTGTGCATTCAGTTCGATGTTGCTTTCACCCTCGATACGAGTCAGCTCCTCGCCATCCGGAGAGTAAAGTGTGAGGAAGCCTGCTCCCGGCAGTTTGAGTTGTGCCTGAAACTCTGTCCCTGCGAGGCCGATGAACTGATAAAGATCACCGCCCTTGGCTGCTGCGGTGCCGGATATCGATTGCCCCAATTTCAGGGTTGGTGTTTGCTGCGCATGCAAGGGGCCGCTGAATAGCAAACATGAGCCGATGATGACCCAGGTGGCGATGTGTGCGGCACTGGATAGGGCGATGCGCACGATCATTGTCTAGACCCTTGCAACTTACGTAATCGCAGCTGTTCCGCGATGGCCGCCTGCACCTTGGCATCGTTGCGTGCGCTGGCTGCAGCCATGCGTGCTTTTTTGGCAGCTGCTTCTCGCTCCATCGCTGCTTTTTCTGCGAGCTGTTCTATAGTGGGAGTGGCAGGCTTTGTCTCCTCGAAGATGATGACCGGAACAGGCGATACGTTACTGACCATGGGTTTGGAGGGAACCGGCGGGCGAGTAAAGGGATATTTGAGACCGGCATGCGAGAACTCTTTAAGGGTTTGATGGTATTCTTTTTGTACATTCCTTAATGAGGCATCCGATCTACAATAGACATACCATTGAGTATTAGGGAAGTCACGCCTTGCTCGATACTCGTTTTCCCGCGTGAAGGCTTCCATGAGTTTATGGCGTTCCATCCTCACGTCTGAAACGAGGATGTCGGAGTAGAAATACAATTGTTTCTTATTAGTCTCGAATACCATGCAATAGGAATAATATTCTTCACTATACGCAGTGGTCGATAATATCAGGCTGCCTAGAAATAGAATGCACCCGATAATCCCGGATGCATTACATCGTTTTTGCATGTGATCTCCCATAGAACGTTCTGGATGACATGATTGCGTATTTTAGCAATCCTGGTTTGAGCCAGATGCAGATAGTTAAAGCCGTAGTTAAGGAATTGTGCACAACGACATTTCTGCAATTTCTAATATATTCAACAGCAACCCTATCACAAAATCCTGAAATTTATGCCAAGCTATGAAATGACTTTGGTTGCGATAGTAATATTCGCCGATGAATTCAAGGGCAACCCTCTATAATTCAGCCTATGGCTGATCTTGAACACGTGTTTTCCCCGCAAGGCCCTCTCGCCGAAACCATTTCCGGTTACCGTCTGCGCACCCAGCAACTGGAGATGGCGCAGGCCATCGAAGCGGCCATCAAGCAGGGCGGACAGTTGGTGGCCGAGGCGGGAACCGGCACCGGCAAAACCTTTGCCTACCTGGTGCCGGCGCTGCTTTCCGGCGGCAAGGTGATTATCTCCACCGGCACCAAGACCTTGCAGGATCAGTTGTTCAATCGTGACCTGCCGGCCGTGCGCGATGCGTTGAAGGTGCCGGTGACGGTTTCGATGTTGAAGGGCCGGGCCAATTACGTCTGTCATTTTCATCTGGAACGGGCGGTGAACGAGGGGCGTTT
>JAEWTK010000230.1 GCA_023459535.1 Pseudomonadota bacterium | reverse complement strand
CGACCTTGCGGGCGATGGAAACCATCAAGCAGGAACTGCGCGAGCGCGTGGATTTCTTCATCAAGAACAACAAGTTGGTCGAGGCGCAACGTATCGAACAGCGCACGCGCTTCGATCTGGAGATGCTGAACGAGATCGGCTTCTGCAAGGGCATCGAGAACTACAGCCGTCATCTTACCGGCCGTATGCCGGGTGATGCGCCGCCGACACTGATCGATTACCTGCCTGAAAATGCGCTGATGATCATCGACGAAAGCCACGTTACCGTGCCGCAGATCGGCGGCATGTACAAGGGCGACCGTTCGCGCAAGGAGAATCTGGTGGATTACGGTTTCCGCCTGCCTTCGGCGCTGGATAACCGGCCGCTCAAGTTCGATGAGTTCGAGAAGATCATGCGCCAGTGCGTGTTCATTTCAGCCACGCCAGCAGAATATGAGCGTACTCATCAGGAACAGGTGGTGGAGATGATTGCGCGGCCGACCGGCCTGATTGATCCTGAGATCATCGTCAAGCCGGCTGATACGCAGGTGGATGACCTGCTGTCGGAAATCAAGCTGAGAGTGGCGGTGCAGGAGCGGGTGCTGGCGACGACGCTGACCAAGCGCATGGCCGAGGATTTGACCGATTACCTGGCTGAACACGGTGTCAAGGTGCGCTATCTGCATTCCGATATCGATACCGTGGAACGGGTGGAGATCATCCGCGACTTGCGTCTGGGCGAGTTCGACGTGCTGGTCGGCATCAACCTGTTGCGTGAGGGTCTGGATATCCCGGAAGTCTCTCTGGTGGCAGTGCTGGATGCGGATAAGGAAGGCTTTCTGCGCTCGGAACGGTCACTGATTCAGACTTCCGGCCGTGCCGCGCGTAATCTGAACGGCAAGGTGATCTTTTATGCCAACAGCATCACGCGTTCCATGAAGTTGGCGATAGACGAGACCGAACGCCGCCGCAAGAAGCAGATGGCGTTCAACGAGGCTCATGGCATCGTGCCTAGGGGCGTCAGCAAGCGTATCAAGGACATCATCGATGGGGTCTACGACAAGGATGAAGCCAAGCGCGAACAGAAGGCAGCGCAGGATCAGGCGAACTACGAGGCTCTGAGCGAGAAGCAGATCCTGAAAGAGATGAAACGTCTGGAAAAAGCCATGCACGACAGTGCGCAGAACCTGGAGTTTGAAAAGGCCGCTGAATACCGCGACCAGCTGAAGAAACTCAAGGTGAAGTTCTACGGCGCAGAGATCCCGGATCAGCCTTTGATCGAATAGCATTGTGCCAGTTTGGCACCTAGCCAACCCGCGATGAATTGCGGGGTGGATATGACAGCCATGAAAATCAGCGCCAGCGGCCATAATGATAGTGAGCTGCCGTTGATCAGTGCGGATGCGAATTGTCCGGCAGCCATTGCCAGAGTCCAGCGCCAGACGCTTTGCGGGTACAGATAAGCAATGACAAATATGACCAGGCTCATGATGGGGATGCCGGAACTGTAATAGAGATCACTGTCCCAGGCTTCGTTGCGGTTCGTGAGGGCGGCGATACCCAAACAGACTACCAGCCCGGCCGAACCGGAGAGCGCGTAGGGGAGCAGGTCGTTCTGTTTTTTCATGACTACTGTCTTTTGCGGGCAGATGGCTAGCTGAACAGAAAGCGGTAGAGCAGCCAGGCAAAAATCAGGAGGGCGATGATGGGTATCCCCATGTTGCTATCCCCTTTGCGCATGGGCTGGGCGCTGCCCGGGTGTTGCCGTTCGTATTCATCTATCCATTCTTTCGAATCCTTCAGCCCTCGGCCAGTATGTTCCCGCAAAAGCTTGATGGCTTCGATCTTGCGGCCTTGTTCGATAGCCTGAATGACTGCAAAAGGGGCTTCTGCATTTTTGTTGGAGTTTGAATTCATCCGCTGACCTTTTCTGGTTTTCTGTGGAGCCGATTTCTGCAAAGTCTAGTCCAGCAGAGTGCAAATAAAAAGCCCCGATTGCTCGGGGCTTTTTTGTGGCTTGCTGATGATTCAGGCTGAATTATTTTTCAGTCTGAACGATAACCAAAGGTTCATCCGCTGCCTGCTCATTGCCTTTTTGCTGCCAGGCGGCAGGTTTGCGGGTTTTTGGTTTGGCCGGAGCTTCAGGCGCTTTTTCCACCTTGATGGCTTCGCCCTTGGTTTCGACCAGTTGCAAACCGCTGGCTGCCAGATCGACAGGTTTCTCTTCTGCTGGCTTGCGGCGACGAGGTGCGCGCGGTTTCTTTTCCGCTTGCTCAGCTTGGTCACCTTTATCTATAGCCTCGGTTTTTGCAGCTTTCTCGATATTTTCGACGGCAGTTACAGGTTCTGCACTGGTAGTCGTTGCGACGGTTTCAGTTTTGACCTTTTCTTCCTTGACCGGCTTTTCTGCTTTTTTCGCAGGTTTGGTAGGCTCGGCCGGACTGGTCTCGACTTTTGTCTCAATTGCCGGCTGGGCAGTGATGGTCACCTCTACCGGTGATTGCTCGACCACCGGCTTGCTGGTAACAGTCTCAGCTGCTACAGGAGCTGCTGGTTTGATGTTTTCAGCCGGCTCAAGGTTTGCGGTACTGCCGGCTGTTACTGGCAGCTGATTGACATCCTTTGGTGCATTCTCGTTGCGCGGGCCACGATCGCGGCGGCCGCCGCGGCTGCGACGGCTGCGCTGTTCAGTACCGGTCTCTGCGGTGGCGGTTGCCAGTGCCGGCTTCTGTTCGCCTTGTGGACGTTGCTCTGGCTGTGGACGCTCATTGCGAGGCTGCTGACGTTGTTGCTGCGGCTGACGGTTGCTGCGGTCGCCGTTTGCGTTGCGATCTGCCGGTGTTGCTGCGCCTTGTGGACGTTCTGCGCCGCGATCACGATCACGACTGCGGCCGCTGCGGGTGCGGCGGTTGCCACGTTGCGCTTCGCGTCGCTGGGCGGATTCGCTGCCGGATTCCGGCTTCTTCTCATCGCCCAGACCCAGCCAGCCCAGAATGCGGCTGACGAAACCGGGTTCCTTGTGAGCCTTGGGTACCGGGCTCTTTGCAGCAGGCGCGGGAGATGCAGGCGTGATGCCTTTCACTGCGGCTTCGGCCTTGACCGGTTTGGCTTCCTGCTTGGTGTTGACGATTTCTTCTTCACTTGGCAGTTCTACCATTTGATAGCTGGCGCGGGTGTTTTCTTCGGTGACATCGTCGTGGCGCACACGGGTAATCGTGTAGTTGGGGGTTTCCAAGTGGATGTTGGGGATCAACACCACTTCCACACCCATGCGTTGCTCGATCTTGTGGATGTCTGCGCGCTTTTCGTTCAGCAGGAAGGTGGCAGCTTCCACTGGCAGTTGTACCTGGATGATGGCGCTGTTTTCCTTCATGGCTTCTTCCTGCGTGATACGCAGGATGTGCAATGCGGTCGATTCGATGCCGCGGATATGGCCGGTGCCATGGCAGCGTGGGCAAGGGATGTGGTTGGATTCGCCGAGGCTGGGGCGCAGGCGTTGACGCGACAGTTCCAGCAGGCCGAAACGGGAGATCTTGCCGGTCTGAACGCGTGCGCGGTCGTAATGCAGGGCATCGCGCAAGCGGTTTTCTACATCGCGCTGGTTGCGCTGGCTTTCCATGTCGATGAAGTCGATGACGACCAGGCCACCGAGGTCACGCAGACGCAGTTGCCGTGCAACTTCCTCTGCAGCTTCCAGGTTGGTATTGAATGCGGTTTGTTCAATATCGGCGCCCTTGGTGGAACGGCCTGAGTTGACGTCGATGGAGACCAGGGCTTCCGTGTGGTCGATGACGATGGCGCCGCCGGAAGGCAGGCGCACTTCACGCGAGAAAGCGGTTTCGATCTGGTGTTCGATCTGGAAGCGGGAGAATAGCGGGATCTCGTCCTGATACAGTTTCACGCGAGCGACATTGCCCGGCATGACGTGGTTCATGAACTGTACGGCTTGTTCATGGATGTCCGGCGTGTCGATCAGAATCTCGCCGGTATCCGGTTGGAAGTAATCGCGGATGGCG
>JAEWTK010000229.1 GCA_023459535.1 Pseudomonadota bacterium | reverse complement strand
CAAAGTCATCGTTCTCCAGCGCAATCACTTGGCGACGACTTAAGCGAAGATAGCTACAGATATCATCAACATCAAGGTTTTTGGCTTCGCGTGCAGACTTCAGGTTAGCGCCGACGGAGACCGCCGGCAACGTTTCTGCAATGCTCTGTTCGTTTGAATCGTTCATGCTTACTGCCCGGAAAGTAATGCTTTGGTTTGTTCGGAATCAGGGTAATTGCGGCGCAATTCCAGAGCGTAACTTGCCTCTGCATCCCTGTCGCCAAGCTGCCGTTCGACACGTATCGCCAGCCACAGCACCTCCGCTGACGGACTGCCGATCAACGGCGTGCGCAGGTATTCACGCGCCATGCCATATTTCTTGCGATTGAAGTTGATCAGCGCCAGTTCGTAGGAAGCGCGATGCATCAAAGGCTGCACCTGCAACGCATTCTGGAAGTAGACCTCGGCATTATCGACATCCTGCTTGCGCAGCGAGCAGATGCCGGCATTGAGATAGGCAATGTCCTTGGTCGTATAGAGCGGGTTTTTCACCGCCGCCATGAACTGGGTGATGGATTCGTCGATACGATTGCGCGAACAGAGGAAGGTGCCATAATTGTTGCGCGATTCCGCATTATTAGGCTCTAGGCTGATCGCGCGCTTGAAACTGGCGTCCGCCTTGGCATCTTCGCCCAGTGCAGCATAGACCATGCCCAGACCATTGTGTGCCAACGCATAGCTGGGATCGATCTTGCTGGCTTCGGTGAATTCCTCCAGCGCGATCGCAATCTGGTTCTGCGAGAAATAACCTGCGCCCAGTTCCGTATGGATGCGCGCGCTATCTCGCTTCTGGGTGTCCGCCCGGTCGTTGCTCGATTGACTGACACAGCCCGCAAGCAACATCAAGGCAAACACCGCAAACAACTTCTTCATGCAACAATCTCCAGAGGGATACGACGCGAACTGCGTTTGGTTTTGTCCTGCACTTTACCAGCCAACTGCCCACAGGCGGCATCGATATCTTCGCCGCGAGTTTTCCTGGTAGTCACCACATAACCGGCCTGCATCAGGACATCGCGGAAGCGACGAATATTATCGGGCCTGGAAGTCTGATAGCCGCTGTTGGGAAATGGATTAAAGGGAATCAGGTTGAATTTGCACGGCACATCCCTGACTGTTTCCAGCAGCTGCCGGGCGTGCTCAACCGAGTCATTGACGCCATCGAGCATCACATACTCGAAAGTCACAAAATCACGAGGCGCCTTCACCAGATAACGCTGGCAGGCTGCCATCAATTCTTTCAAAGGGTATTTCTTGTTGATCGGCACGATCTCATCGCGCAAGGCATCGTTCGGCGCATGCAGGGAAACGGCCAGGGCGACCGGACAATCCTCTTTCAATCTATCCATGGCCGGCACCAGACCGGATGTGGACAAGGTCACGCGACGGCGACTGAGGCCATAAGCCGAATCATCCAGCATGATCTGCATGGCGGTGACGACATTGTCGTAATTGGCCAGCGGCTCGCCCATGCCCATCATGACGACGTTACTGATGACACGTTCGCCGGGCGGCAGCATATCGTAGCCATCGGCCTGCCGCAGTGAATGATTGGCCAGCCAGAGCTGACCGATGATTTCCGAAACCTTGAGATTGCGGTTGAATCCCTGGCGGCCGGTCGAACAGAAAGTGCATTCGAGCGCACAACCCACCTGGGACGAAACACACAAAGTGCCGCGATCATCTTCCGGGATGAACACGGTTTCCACACCATTGCCGACATCGGTGGCTATCAGCCACTTGCGCGTGCCATCGTCGGAAACCTGCTCCATTTGCACCTCGGGCGGCGTGATGCATGCCTCTGTAGCAAGTTTCTCACGCAGCGATTTGGCGATGTCCGTCATCTGCGCAAAATCATTCACGCCGAAGTGATGCATCCAGCGCATCAACTGCTTGGCACGAAAGGGCTTCTCGCCTATATCCTTGAAATACTCGGCGAGCTGTGCCTGGTTGAAATCGAGCAGATTGACGGTCATTAAGACTTATTTACCGAAGAAGTAGGCGATTTCAATCGCGGCATTTTCTGCGGAATCGCTGCCATGCACTGCGTTGGCGTCGATGCTTTCAGCGAAATCGGCACGAATGGTACCGGCAGCAGCTTCCTTCGGGTTGGTCGCGCCCATCAGTTCACGGTTCTTCGCAACCGCATTTTCGCCTTCCAGCACCTGAATCATGACGGGACCGGAAATCATGAACTTGACCAGGTCATTGAAGAACGGACGCTCTTTATGCACAGCGTAAAAGCCTTCGGCCTCGGCTTGGGACAGTTGCGCCATCTTGGCAGCAACGATTTTCAAACCATTGGTTTCGAAACGGGAATAGATCTTGCCGATCACGTTCTTGGCAACTGCGTCTGGTTTGATGATAGACAGGGTACGTTCAACAGCCATTTAATTACTCCAAAAATTCAAGTAGATGAAAGCCTGCAAGAATACCATTTCGGCAGGCTTTAATAAACCTTGTATCGGCGCTTCTATCGCTTTTTTTACGATGGAAACGGCCACTCCGTGTCATGTGTAATGCTTGGCGAGATGCCGGGCTTGTGTTTAGATAGCACGAGATTCAAACCAGAAGCCGGGCAAACCGGCATTCACGCGAGGGGAGGATGAAATGGCAGCATATAGCAGCACATTCACCATCAGACGCCTGTGGCTGATCCTGGCAAGTAGCATGATCATCATGTTCGCAATCCTGCTTTATTTCGGCCGCGAAATCTACCAGCAAGCACCACCCATCCCCGAGCGCGTCGAGACAACCTCCGGCGAACTACTCTATACGCGCGCTGACATCCAGCGCGGCCAAGGCATCTGGCAGACCACCGGGGGCATGCAACAGGGTTCCATCTGGGGCCATGGTGGCTATCTGGCGCCGGACTGGAGCGCCGACTGGTTACGCCGCGAGGCGGAATCGCTGCTGGCGCTGATCGCCGCACGCGAAGATGCTGACGGCCACAACCAGCCAGAAGTCCACGAAGCCTTGCTGCGTACCGAATTGCGGCAAAACACCTACGACCCCACCAGCGGCGTACTGACCATCAGCGAAGAACGCGCACAGGCCGTGCGCAACGTGACCGAGCACTACCGCGGCCTGTTCCAGGCCGATGCAGCCTATCTGGACCTGCGTCGCGATTACGCCATGCCGATGCACGCATCACTGAGTGAAGATGATGCGCATGCGCTCGGCGCCTTCTTCTTCTGGACCTCATGGAGCGCGGTAACCAACCGTCCGGGCGACGACATCAGTTACACCAGCAACTGGCCGCATGACCCGCTGGTAGGCAACACGCCCAGTGCCAGCGTGCTGCTCTGGAGCCTGATCTCCATTTTGCTGCTGCTGGGCGGCATTGGCACCATCGTCTGGTACTACGCCCGCCAGTACGACGACTGGCGCAACGACCAGGAACCGGAAGGCGGCTACGCCAAGTCAGACAACATGGCGACGGCGACCATTACGCCATCCATGCGCGCCACCGCCAAATTCTTCTGGACGGTTACCGCGCTGTTCGCGCTGCAGGTGTTGCTCGGCATCGTCACCGCGCACTATGCGGTCGAAGGTCAGGGGTTGTACGGCCTGCCGTTGGTGGACTACCTGCCCTACGTCGTCACCCGCACCTGGCATACGCAGCTCGCGGTGCTGTGGATCGCCACCGCCTGGCTCGCCACCGGCCTCTATGTTGCGCCGCTGCTGTCCGGCCAAGAACCGAAGTTCCAACGCTTCGGCGTCAACTTCCTGTTCTTCAGCCTGCTGTTGATCGTCGTCGGCTCCTTCGCCGGCCAGTGGCTGGCAGTGCACGGCCACTTCGACAGCCTCACGCTCAACTTCTGGTTCGGCCACCAAGGCTACGAATACATTGACCTCGGCCGCTTCTGGCAGATCTACCTGTTCATCGGCCTACTGCTGTGGGTTGCATTGGTACTGCGCGCGCTGTGGCCGTCTCTCAAGCAGGGCACGGCCGGCTCTCTGGTGTTCCTGGTGGTGGTCTCCACCATCGCCATCGGCCTGCTCTACGGTGCCGGCCTGATATGGGGAGAGCACACGCACATCAGCATCATGGAGTACTGGCGCTGGTGGGTGGTGCACCTGTGGGTGGAGGGCATCTTCGAAGTGTTCGCCACTGCCATCATCTCGGCGCTGTTCGTGCGCATGGGGCTGCTGCGCGCCTCGGTCGCTGCCACCATGGTGCTGTTCGCCACCATCATCTTCCTCAGCGGTGGCGTGCTCGGAACGTTCCACCACCTGTACTGGAGCGGCACGCCGATCGCCGTGCTGGCGCTGGGCGCCACCTTCTCGGCACTCGAAGTGGTGCCGCTCATGGTGGTCGGTTTCGAGGCCTACAGCCACGCCAAGCTGGAAAGACAAGCGCCGTGGCAGGAAACCTACCACTGGCCGTTCATGTTCTTCACCGCGGTGCTGGTGTGGAACATGGTAGGCGCCGGGCTATTCGGCTTCCTCATCAATCCGCCCATCGCGCTCTACTACATGCAAGGCCTCAACACCACCGCCAACCACGGCCATGCTGCGCTGTTCGGCGTCTACGGCATGCTGGGGCTGGGGCTGATGCTGTATTGCATGCGCGGACTCACCGACGTCAAGCGCTGGAACCGCAAGCTGCTGTCAATCAGCTTCTGGACGCTCAACATCGGCCTCGCCATGATGACCTTCCTCTCGCTGCTGCCGCAGGGGCTGTGGCAGACCTATGCCAGCATCAAGCACTACTACGCCTACGCGCGTTCGGCAGAGTTCATGCATAGCGCGGTGATGGAGGGACTGGTGTGGGCACGCGTGCCGGGGGACATCGTGTTCGGCATCGGCGTGCTCGCCTTTGCGCTGTTCGCATTGCAGGCATTCCGCAACCCGCAGCGATGAAAACCAGTCGCACGCCCGGCTATGAATGGGATGCCATCGCCGGCATCCTTGCAGCGGTGGTCGCCATCGTGCTACACCTCCTGCACGTGGTGGACGAGCACATTGTGCTGCCTATCC
>JAEWTK010000228.1 GCA_023459535.1 Pseudomonadota bacterium | reverse complement strand
ACCCAGGATCATGGCGCCAAGCGTATCCGCCTGTTTGAACCTCACCCCGGCTGCCGGTATTGGGACACCGTTCAGTTCTCCGCCAGAATCGAAGCTGACATCAATGCATTGGACCGGGATCTACCGCACGACCTGGAGTCAATTGGCAGTAGCAGCGAATTACTGGAGATTCTGACCCTGCTGCGGTCAGAATGGTCCAGAACTGCCTACACTCGACAGCGCCGCTCTGAGGAACGACAAAAGGTCATCAAACGCGTAATTGTCAGTTATGGCTTTCAGGATGTCTGCAGCCAGCTGAAATCCATCACGAAAAACCTGTACACCACGCCACAACAACAATCAGAAAACAGTCTTGATGACAGGATGGCAAACCACAACCGAATCAGAACTGCACCATCGGTGCTTTATGAAGACCTGACCAGAGAGCGATGGATGATCAGCGACGAGAGCAGTAGCGGTTACGGGGTCATTTTCAGCGACGAGCCGCCATCTACACTCAAACTCGGCAAACTGGTTGGCCTGGTTGTTGAGGGCCAGCCGGAACGACTGACTATCGGCAACATCAGAAGTATCAATAAACCCGCCAATGGCGATAATCACATCGGCATCAAGATCATCGGCAAGCAGGCCACTTGGGTACAACTTGGCCATGCCAGCCTTAAAACGGAAAATACAAAGAAGACCAACTGCCTCTCCGAACAAGCCCTGAAATTTGCCGCGATCTATCTACCGATGGAACCCGGCCTCCTGAACTGGCCGAGCTTGCTATTGCCGAGAATCGAGTATGTAGAGCATGGCACTTACCGGTTATTCCAGCAGTACCATACATCAATAGTGCAACTGGGAGCACCGGTTGGAATCAAGGATGACTGGATACATGTGCGCATCACCAATCAGAAGTGATCATCAGGCAAACGGGCTACGGGCATTAGCCAGATAGCCGGTCGCGACCGTTGAAGACTAATATTTGTCTTGCCAGCCGCCACCCAATGCCTTGAACAGGTCAACACTTGCAATCAACCTGGCTTGGCGGCTCTGGATATAGGCAATCGCCGCATCGTTGTATACCCGTTGCGAATCCAGCACATCGATATAGGCCGAGTAGCCTGATTTATATCGGTTATCAGAGATATCCAAAGCTTTTTTCGCAGCCTGTCTGCTGCTATCGAGCAACGCTTCGCGTTCGGCGTTCTGCCGTACGCTCACCAGCGCATCATTCACTTCCTGAAAGGCCGTACGTACACTTGCCTCATACGCGGCCAATGCCTGCTTCTGCTGCGCAGTTGCCTGGTCCACCCTGGCGGAGAGTCGGCCGGCATTGAAAATGGGCAGATTCAGCCCAAGCCCGCCGCTCCAGATACGCGCTGCTGATTTCAGCACATCGCCAAGTTCCGCACTTTCCCCGCCGTAAGTGGCTGTCAGCGAGATAGTGGGAAACAGCGCTGCCTTTGCGACGCCAATATTGGCATTCTGCGCAACCAACTCCTGCTCGGCCTGCCGGACATCCGGACGCGCCTCAAGCAGGTTGGATGGTAAACCGGCTGGCGGCAATGGCGGTAACGGCAATTGGCTGATATCACCTACAGGCAGACTCAGGTCAAGCCGACCAGTCAGCACGGCCAATTGATTTTGGCTGACAGCACGCAGCCTCTTCAATTCGACGATCTGGGCTGCCAGATTGGAACTGGCAACCTCGGCTTGGTGCACGTCCAGCGCAGAAGAAACACCGCCTTCGAGGCGTTTTCTGGTTAATGCGAGACTTTCATTCCGCGTCCTCAGGCTATCTTCCGACAAAGCAATTTGCGACTCCAGACTGCGCAGTTGCAGATAATTACTGACCACTAGGCCGGATAGCGACAATGCAACCGTGTCTCTCGCATAGCGGGAGGCCATGGTCTGGGCTCTGGCCGATTCCTTTGCACGTCGCAGCTTGCCCCAGAAATCCAGTTCATATGAGGCGCCCAAGCGGATAGTGTAATTTTCACGGATTGGATTCACACCATTGATCAAAGGGTTGGCACCACGCTGCGTAATACGAGAACGGCTACCAGCGGCATCAAGATCCACCTGCGGAAACAGGGCCGCGCCCACCTCACGCAAGAAGGCATCGGCCTCCTCAATGCGCGCAACCGCAATCCTGATGTCTGTATTGTTCTCCAACGCCTGCGTAACCAGGTCATTCAGAACCGGGTCCTGATACAGTTCCCACCAAGGGCTTTCGGCGGTCAATGGTGCCTGATCAGCGGCGGCGACGTCATCACTAATGAATATCGCTGGCAGTGAAAACACCGGGCGCTGATAATCCGGCCCCATCAACATGCAGCCTGGCAATATTGCAGTCAACAATACGTAGCCGATTATTTTTATTCCTGGCTTCATGCCATTTCCTTTTCGGTATTTCCAAGCTGCTCTCTATGCCTGGTGATCTGCCCATGCTTACGGGTTAGCCAGACGAAGAACAGCGGTATAAAGATTGTCGCAATAAAGGTTGCCATCAGCATGCCACCTAACACGCCGGTACCCATTGAACGTCGTGCTGCAGAGCCGGCTCCGGTAGCGATCACCAACGGCACAATACCCAGCACGAATGCCATGGAAGTCATGACAATCGGACGGAAACGCAATCTGGCGGCTTCAATCGCAGCATCTGTAACACTCATGCCCTCCTCCAGTTTCTGTGTCGCGAACTCGACGATCAGAATGGCGTTTTTCGCCGCGAGCCCGATCAACGTAATCAAACCGATCTGGAAGTAGATGTCGTTCGGCATGCCTCTGAAGAAAATGGCCAGCAAGGCACCGCACAATGCGAAAGGCACGGCCATGATAACGGCCAGCGGCAGTGACCAGGTTTCAAACTGCGCAGCCAGAATCAGGAACACCATAATGATGGCGAATGAAAAAGCGAATATCGCTGCCGAGCCAGTGCGTTTTTCCTGATAAGCCTGTCCGGTCCATGCCAATTGATAATCGTCTGGCAGATTTT
This sequence comes from Pseudomonadota bacterium, assembly GCA_023459535.1. GTDB lineage: Bacteria > Pseudomonadota > Gammaproteobacteria > Burkholderiales > Methylophilaceae > UBA6140. The sequence goes on along the minus strand of JAEWTK010000228.1, from coordinate 3,053 downwards.
GGGCGGCAATCTGCTCCACCAGTTGGATGGCCTCTCCCGAACTCACTCCGGGAGCGCCACTGCCAAGCACCTTGGCCGCCATGAGGCCGTTATAACGCTCCAGTTGCTCTGCACCGACGATATTGTGCACCTTGCTCAACGCGGACATTGGCACCATCATGCCGCTGTCCGCTCGCACGTATACCTTGCCCAGATCCTCCGGCTTCATGCGGAACTCCGGCTCCGCCTGCAATTGCACGCGGTAGGTACGGCCTGAACGGTTGAAATCGTTGACATAAAGCGAGCCCATCGTGGTCTGCAAGGTTGCATAAATGTCGGCGATCGGCACGCCTTGCGACAACGCCTTGGCTTCATCCACTTCGATATAGAGCTGCGGCACCGTCGGGCGGAAGAAAGTGTTGATGCCGGTCAGCATGGGCTCTTTCATCAGAGCATCGACAAAACTGTTGGTCACACTGGACAAACGCGCCGCATCGGAATCGCCACGTGCCTGGATGTAGAGCTCAAAACCGCCAGAGCTACCCAGTCCGCGAATCGCTGGAGGGTTGAATGCAAAAGCCAGGCCATCAGGCTGACTCATGCCAAGCCCGAACAATTTCTTGACGACATCATCTGCCGTCGCCGTACGTTCATCCCAGTCTTTCAGACGAACAAACATGGTGCCGGCACTGGTCTTGTTACCTCCGCCAATCAGGTCCATGCCATTGATAATGAACTGGGTTGCGACCGCCGGATCTTTGGCAATTTCGGCGCGCACAGCTTCCGTGGTCTTGGCAGTGCGATTAAGCGTTGCGCCATCAGGCAGAACAAATGCAGTAATCACATAACCCTGATCTTCAGGCGGCACAAAACTACCGGGCACAGCTTTAAGCAAATAAACGACCACCCCGATAATGCCGACAAAGGCAATCGTACCGATAATCATGTGCCTTAAGGTAAGGCCAACGACGCCAGTATAGAAATGCGTCAGCCCCTCAAAAAAACGGTTGAATGGCGCAAAAAACCTGGATTCGCCGTGAGCATGTTTGAGCAGCAATGCACAGAGCGCAGGAGTCAAGGTCAAGGCGACAACACCGGACAATACGACAGCAACCGCAACCGTCACAGCGAACTGTCTGTACAACTCCCCAGCAATACCCCCAAGGAAAGCCACCGGCACGAATACCGCACAGAGAACCAGCACAATCGCTACTACAGCACCGGAAACCTGCTGCATGGATTTGATTGCCGCATTCAGTGGCGACAATTTTTCTTCCTTCATCAGACGCTCGACATTCTCCAGCACCACAATCGCATCATCAACAACGATACCGATGGACAACACCATGGCAAAAAGCGTCAGCGTATTGATAGAGAATCCGAACATCCACAGACCGGCAAAAGTACCGATCAAAGAAATTGGCACAGCGATGATCGGAATCAGGGTGGCACGCCCACTTTGCAGGAACAGGAAAACCACCAGGATCACCAGGATCATGGCCTCACCCAGGGTTTTAAGCACTTCCCCGATAGAGGACTTGACGAAATCGCTAGTATCGTAAGGAACGGCATAATCCATACCGGAAGGGAATCGCTTCTTCAGTTCCTCCATCTTGGCCTTGATTGCCTCGGCGGTATCCAGCGCATTGGCTCCAGTCTGCAGGAAAGTACCTACCGCCACGCCAGGTTTGCCGTTCAATGTAGTCCGGATGTTGTAATTCTGGGAGCCAAGCTCAACACGAGCGACATCCTTCAGATACAACACACCACGCGGCCCGTCAGCCCGCAAAATGATATTGCCAAACTCCGTCGGATCAAGCAGTCGACCCTTTGCCGTCACGGTATAGACAATCTGCTGATCGCTGGGTGAGGGGTCCTGGCCGATCTTGCCGGCAGCATACTGCGCATTCTGTGCCTGGATGGCGCGTGAAATATCCGAGGTTGTTACTCCGAGCTGTGCCATCTTGTCAGGACGCAACCAGATACGCATGGAGTAATCCTGCGCACCGAACACAGTCGCATCCCCTACGCCCTGAATACGCTTCAATTCGTCCAGTACATTTAGCGTGGCATAGTTGCTCAGATACAATGGATCGAAGGTACCATCCGGCGAAGTCAACATGGCAACCAGCAGGAGATCGTTGGAACGTTTCTGCACCACCAGCCCATTACGGCGGACATCGTCCGGTAATCTGGGCAAGGCAATATTGACCCGGTTACTGACGTTAAAAGTTGCCTGGTCAGCATCAGTACCAACTTCAAAGGTGGCAGTAATCGTCAGAGTGCCGCTGGAATCGGCACTGGAATTGAAGTAGAGCAGGTTTTCGACACCACTCAACTGCTCTTCTATGGGTGCCGCTACCGTCTTGGACAAAGTCTCCGCACTGGCTCCCGGATAAGAGGCCGTAATCATCACGGTCGGTGGTGCAATCTGCGGGTATTGGGCAATCGGCAGCTTCATCGCCGCAGCCAGGCCGGCCAGCACGATGACGATAGAAAGGACCGAGGCGAAAATCGGTCGTGTAATGAAAAATCTGGTCATGATAACTCCGGCTTAAGCCTGTTTGGTAGACAAAAGCCCAGAGGACTTCTCAGGCCCCGCTTCTTTTGCATTCGGCGCCGGAGCACCTTCAGGTTTCTCTCCTGCGATATTGGGAGCGACGACAGCACCCGGACGCAATTTGATAATGTTATCAATAATGACCTTGTCGCCGGCGTTCAAGCCTTCCAGCACAATCCAGTCTTTGCCGACCCAATCACCGACTACAACCGGCCGTACCGTCGCCTCATTGTTCTCGTTGACGACATAGACGAATCTACCCTGATCAGAACTACTAATCGCGGTCTGCGGTAGCAGAAAAACACCATCGCGCTGGCCGGTTGTGACTCTGGCACGTACAAACTGGCCGGGGAGCAACACTTGGTCATTATTTTCAAAAGTAGCTCTTAACTGCTGCGTTCCCAGCAAAGGGTCAATCTGGCTGGCGGCAAAATTCAATTTGCCCTTTTGCTGATATTCGGTGCCGTCAGGCAGGATCAAGGTCACGTGTTTGACATTCTGCTCAGTCAAACGG
>JAEWTK010000227.1 GCA_023459535.1 Pseudomonadota bacterium | reverse complement strand
CATTCCCGTTCCAGGAGTCACCAGATGTACCGCCTGCTAGAGGCTTATCGTGCCAAGGCATTATGCGGCAATCTTTCGACGAGGCTGGTGCTTGGGATTTTTCTCTGGCTGATGTTGGTTGCCGGTGCTTATGCCGAAGACAGCCCTCAACGTATCCTGCTTCAACTCAAGTGGCATCATCAGTTTCAGTTTGCCGGGTATTATGCTGCGCAACTCAAAGGCTTTTACCAGGATGAGAATCTCGATGTCGTGCTGATTGAAGGCGGCACGGACAAGCCGCCGATGCAGCAGGTACTGTCTGGCGCCGCTGGCTACAGCATCGGTGATGCCGATATTCTGCTGGCGCATGTCGCGGGTAAGCCGGTCGTGGCAATCGCATCCATCTTCCAGCATTCGCCTTACATCTTGCTCAGCCTGCAACAAGGCAATATCCATCATCCGGGCGATCTCGTCGGCAAGCGCGTGATGCTCTCGAATGATCAGGGTGCGGCGCAATTCCGTGCTGTGATGATGAAAGAGGGCATTGGCCTCGAGAATGTCGAGATCGTTCCGCATTCCTGGAATCTTGATGATCTGATTGAAGGGCGAGTGGATGCGGTTTCTGCTTATGCCACTGTCGAACCTTCGTACCTGCGCGCACGCGGCCATGAGCTGAATGTGTTACACAGCCAGGATTATGGGGTGGATTTCTATGGCGATACGTTATTCACGACCAAGCAGGAAGTGCAGGATCACCCCGAACGGGTAGCTGCCTTCCTGCGCGCGACGCGCAAGGGCTGGAGCTACGCCTTCGCCCATCCGGACGAGGTCGTGACTTATATCCTTGGCCTTGATGGTGTTGCGGAGCGCGGAGTTACCCGCGAGATGCTGCTGGCTGAAGCCCGCGATATGGAACCTTATGTGCTGGTGGATGTGGTCGAACCGGGACACATGAATATTGGACGCTGGGAAGCCACCGCCGCGACTTTGGCCAAACTCGGCATGATGCCGGCATTGTATGATCTCAGCGAGTTTGTTTATGACCCTTCGTCTGTTGCTCCGCATCCCCCCTTGCTGCGATATGTCAGTTATGCCTTGTTGGCCGGTCTGTTTTTGCTGGTGCTGGTGTTGCTGTGGAATCTGCAAATGCACAAGAAGGTGCAGCAACGTACCAAGGCATTGAAAGACGAGGTCAATCGGCGCGAGGCTGCAGAAGATCTGCTGAAGATCGCCGGCAGTACTGCGAGACTCGGTGGCTGGGCGCTGGATATTGCCAGCGGTCGCATGAGCTGGACCGATGAGGTTTCACGATTGCACGACATGTCGCCCGGTAGCGTGGTTGACCCCGAAGATGGTATCCGCATGTATGTGCCGGAACACCAGCCGATCATTCGTCAGGCAGTGGAAAGCTGTCGACGCGATGGTACGCCTTACGATCTTGAATTGGAGAAGATCACGATCACCGGCCGTCATATCTGGGTCCGCACCATCGGCCAGGCGGTGCGTGACGACAAAGGCGATATCGTGCGCCTGCAGGGTTCCTTTCAGGATATTTCCGAACACAAGCGGCTCGAAGCCTTCAAGAACGGCTTGCGCAATCTGCTGGAAGAGATTGCGACCCGGAAACCACTCGAGCAGATCATGCACGGTGTGGTCGTGACGCTGGAACGGCAATTCCCCAAGGCACTGTGTTCGGTCATGCTGCTGGACAATGATGGAAAAATGTTGCGACTAGGAGCTGCTGACCGGCTGGGAACTGATTACCTCGGCCCACTGAAGGCCATGCAGGAAGTGGGTGGAACCGGCTTCTGCACGGCCGCCGCGCTGGAAAATCGCACTATCATCATTCGTGATATCGAAAGCGATCTGAACTGGGGCACTTTCCGTGAGCATGCTTTGGCCTGCGGTCTGCGCGCCTGCTGGACGACGCCGCTGCTTTCCAGTGCGCACAAGGTACTTGGCACGCTGGTGCTGTATCACCGTGAGCCGTTTGAGCCGTCGGTGGAAGAGCAGGAGCTGGTGAATGATTATGCGCGGATTCTTGGGATCGCGATTGAGCGGCATCAATCCGAGGAGCGTATCCAGCAACTTGCTTTTTACGATCCCATGACCCATCTGCCGAACCGGCAGCTGCTGATGGACAGACTCGGTCAACGGCTGGCAGCGAGTGCGCGCAGCCAGCAGAACGAAGCCATTCTTTTCATCGATCTTGATAATTTCAAGATGCTTAACGATACGCATGGTCACGATGTCGGCGACTTGCTGTTGGTCGAGGTGGCGCGTCGCATTTCGGCCTCCGTGCGGGAATCGGATACGGTCAGCCGGCTGGGTGGTGACGAGTTCGTGGTGATCATCGATGAACTGGACGAGAATGCCGAACAGGCTGCCGCCCAGGTGCGCATCGTCTGCGAGAAACTCATCGACGCCTTCCGTCAGCCCTTCCACCTCAATGGCTATGTGCATCATGCCACGCCGAGCATCGGCATTGCCCTGTTCAACGGCAGCACGCAGACTACGGTAGATGAACTGCTGCGGCGCGCCGACCTGGCCATGTATCGCGCCAAGGATTCGGGCCGCAACTGTTATCGATTCTTCGATCAGAAAATGCAAACCTTGGTCAGTGAGCGCGTGCAACTGGAAGAGGATTTGCGCGCGGCTATTGCTGCACAGCAGTTTGCGCTGTACTACCAGCCTCAGGTTGATCGTCAGCGCGGCATCATCGGCGCTGAGGCCTTGCTACGCTGGCATCATCCGCGGCACGGACTGGTGGCACCGATGGAGTTTATCTCGCAGGCTGAGGATTCCGGGCTGATATTGCCGATCGGCCACTGGGTGATCAAAACCGCCTGTGAACAACTGGTGCGTTGGGCCGATGATCCTGTCACTGAGCCGCTGGTGCTTTCCATCAATATCAGCGCGCGGCAATGTTTGCAGCCGGATTTTGTCGACAGTGTCATCGGCCTGCTGGAGCAGACCGGTGCCAACCCGCAACGCCTGATGCTGGAACTGACGGAAAGCGTGCTGGTGGATAATGTGGACGAGATCATCATGCGCATGAATGCATTGAAAGCCCATGGCCTTGGGTTTGCGCTCGATGATTTTGGTACCGGCTATTCTTCGCTTTCCTATCTCAAGCGCATGCCGTTCGATCAGGTCAAGATCGACCGCTCTTTCGTGCGCGATGTGATGCTGGACCAGAATGACGCCAGCATCGTTCGCACCATTATTTCACTGGGTCTGATTCTGGAGCTGGAAGTGCTGGCGGAGGGCGTGGAAACCGAAGAACAGCTGGATTTCCTGCTGACGCAGAACTGTCACTTGTTTCAGGGCTATCTGTTCGGCAAACCGTTACCGCTCGACACGTTCGAGGCTGCCTTGCACGAGGAAACCTTCCGCAGCCTGTAGTCGTCTATGTAACACGGCGCCAGGCAATATCCGAGGTTGTAAAAATATTTGCACCGGGTAAGTAACGAAAGTTCTGACCGAGATTAGAATACGCGGCGTTTCAGCAGTCTTGTCCGGTTGTATGTTCATGATATATGGCGGGATTAGACGGCCGCAGTTCAGGCATGGATGAAGAAGCGGGGCGACTGGCAGTCCCGGAAATAAACGCCAGCCGCTGGTGTGGTTCTTGATGATGGATGGAATTTTAACGATATGACTTTGCCGATTATTGCGATTTTGTTTGGTCTGATACTGCTGGTGTGGAGCGCCGACCGCTTCGTCGAAGGCGCTGCGTTCACAGCACGTCACTTTGGCATGCCCTCCCTGCTGATCGGCATGGTCATCGTCGGTTTCGGTACTTCAGCCCCGGAAATGGCGGTGTCGGCGTTGGCTGCGATGCAAGGCAATCCCGGCATCGCGCTTGGTAATGCTTATGGTTCCAATATCACCAACATTGCGCTGATTATCGGCCTGACCGCGCTCATCAGCCCGATTGCCGTACATTCGCAGGTCTTGCGTCGAGAGCTGCCAATATTGCTAGCCGTTACAGCGCTGGCCGCATGGCAGCTGTGGGACGGGGAAATCAGCAGAATAGATGCGGTCGTTCTGCTTGTCGTGTTCGCCGGCCTGATGACCTGGAGCATTTACGAAGGCATGCGGAAGAAAACCGATGCACTGGGCGATGAAATCGAGCAGGAACTTGTCACCCATGCCATGACGCTACGCTGGGCCATTATCTGGTTGGTGGTCGGCCTGCTGTTGCTGGTGGTCAGTTCGCGCCTGCTGGTCTGGGGTGCGGTCGAGATCGCGCAGGCTTTTGGCGTCAGCGATCTGATCATCGGTCTGACCATCGTCGCGGTCGGCACCTCGCTGCCGGAACTTGCATCCTCGATCATCGCCGCGCGCAAGGGCGAGCATGACATTGCGCTGGGCAACATCCTCGGTTCCAACCTGTTCAATACGCTTGCGGTCGTTGGCATTGCCGGCATGATTCACCCGCTGGCAGTCGCGCCCGAAGTCCTCACTCGTGACGTACTGGTGATGGCCGTACTCACCGTGCTGCTGTTCATCTTCGGTTACGGATTCCGTAGCATGGGCCGCATCAACAGGCTGGAAGCGCTCATCTTGCTGATGGCGTATGTCGGCTACACAGGCTACCTGATCACAACGACCTTTCTTTGACCCGCCACTGACCTTGCTGTAACCCTGTCCATGCGGCAGGCATGGCAGTACACTTTGCAATGATAGGGCGGCGCAGGCTGTTTGCCGCGGATGAATCATTACAAATAAATCAGGGATATCATGAAAACAAGACTGATTGAATTACGCGCTTCCTTGCAGGCATTGAAGGAGGCTTCCATGTTCAAGAAGGCGGAGGCGGCCGAAGTCTCCTTGCTGGCGGCCTTGGCCTTGCTGGAGGAGATGGTGGCCGAAATAGACAAGCTGAAGCGGGCGCAAGCCAGGGACAAGAAGGCGATCGAGGCCTTGAGCAAATAACTAGAAAGTATCCATGGCAATCAAGGCAACTGTTTTCAAGGCCAATCTGCAGATCGCGGATATGGATCGGCATTATTATCAGGATCATGCGCTGACCATGGCGCAGCATCCCTCCGAGACCGATGAGCGCATGATGGTGCGGCTGCTGGCGTTTGCCTTGCATGCCGGCGAGTATCTGGAATTCGGTCAGGGCATGACCGACGATGACGAGGCGGGCCTGTGGCAGCGTGATCTGACCGGGGCAATCGAGTTGTGGATCGATGTCGGCATTCCGGATGAGCGACTGATTCGGAAGGCTTGCGGTCGGGCCAATCAGGTCATTGTCTACAGTTATGGCGGCCGTGTTGCCGAAATGTGGTTTGCCCAGAACAAATCGCAGTTCGAGCGTCAGAAGAACCTGACCGTGATCAATCTGCCAATGGAGAGTACGGCAGCGCTGGCTGGCCTGACACAACGCACCATGAACTTGCAATGCACGATACAGGATGGCCAGGTCTGGCTCAGCGACGGTGAGCAGAGTGTGCAGGTGGAGCGCGAAGTACTCAAATCCGTAACCGCTGGACGCTGAATCCTGAACTCTATGGAGCTATTATCTGCCGACAGGTCGTTCAAGTTTATTAATAAGTGATTGTTTTGTTTGAGCTCAAGAATTAAGCTCAACTTAATATTGCGCGGATAGTCTTATGATTTGAATATGCGTTCCTGCCTATCCGAACCAGGGGTTTGACTAATGAATGACAGCGTAATGAACGACAGCTGGGAAGAAAAAGAAGCAAAACGCCTGCAGGCCGTGCGTGAGCTTGAGATTTTGGATACTGCGCCGGAAGCGGATTTTAACGACATCGTCAGACTGGCGGCCATGATCTTCAAGGTGCCGATTTCTACCGTCACCATACTCGATGCGCACCGGCAGTGGTTCAAGGCTGCTGTTGGGCTGGATGTAAGGGAGACGCCGCGCGATATTTCCTTTTGTAACCATGCGATCGAGCAGAAGGACCCGTTGATCGTCGAGGATGCACGAAAGGACACACGATTTTCCAAAAATCCGCTGGTAGTGGAATCACCTCATCTGGGCTTTTATGCCGGGGTGCCGCTGCTGAATTCCGAGAATCTTGCGATCGGCACTTTTTGTATCATGGACAGGATGTCCAGGGTGCTGACGGACGAGGAGATCGATATCCTCAAGATCCTCGCCAATCAGGTCATGGCCTTGCTGGAATTGCGTCATGAGCGTAACTGGCTGAAGCAGTTGCTGGCTGAGCTCGACCGCATCTACAAGACCTTGCGCGACAGTGAGCAGCGTTGGAGCTTTGCACTGGAGGGTGCGGGGGATGGCGTCTGGGACTGGAAAGTCGGTACTGACGAGGTGTTTTTCAGCAAGCGATGGAAGGCCATGCTGGGTTATGAGGAAGACGAGTTCCCGAATCATTATCAATCATGGCGCGCCATCATTCATCCGGAAGATATCAAGCAGATGTTGGCCAATCTGCAGGAACATCTCGATGGCAATTCCGAGAGTTTCCGCATCGAATATCGTGTTCGCTGCAAGGATGGGAGCTGGTTGTGGGTGATGGCCAGAGGTTTGGTTGTAGAGCGCGACAATGCAGGCAAGCCGACCCGCATGGTGGGCACGCATACAGATATTTCCAAGCGCAAGGAGGCGGAAGAGTTGATCTGGCGTCAAGCCAATTTCGACACGCTGACCGGCCTGCCGAACCGGAGGATGTTCTTCGATCGCATGTCACAGGAAATCAAACGGGCCACGCGCGCACGGCAATTGTTTGCCGTGTTGTTTGTCGACCTTGATGGTTTCAAAGAGGTCAACGACGCGCTGGGGCATCAGGCCGGCGATGACCTGCTGGTGGATGTCAGTAACAGACTTGCTAATTGCATTCGTAAATCCGATACCTTGGCTCGGCTGGGCGGTGATGAGTTCATCATCATTCTCAGTGCTTTGGAGAATCAGTCCAGTGTCGAAACAATTGCCGACAAGATACTGACGGTGATGAATGAGCCTTTCGAGCTTGAAGGACGGCAGGCCTATATCACGGCCAGCATCGGCATCGCCATTTTCCCCTTGCATGGACTGGATGGCGATAGCCTGATCAGTCATGCCGATACGGCGATGTACGATGCCAAGGACATTGGCAAGAACTGCTGGGTGATGTACGAGGCCAAGACGGCCGAATAAGCGTCGTTCTTGCCGGAATATCCGAAATCCTTCAGTTGCTGCCAGCTGGCTCTGACAGCGATTTATCCATGCGTTGGATGTTGAGTGCAGGCGCCGTACCGTCCTTGAGCTGGCCCGGATAAATTGTGAGGTGCGGATAGGGAATATCGATACCGCGCTCGTCGAACGCGGTCTTGATGCGCTTGAAGAATTCGCGTCTGACACCCCATTGCTCCAGTACCCGCACCTTGAAACGGCAACGGATGGTGATGGCTGATTCGCCAAGATTATCGATGCCGGCCATTTCCATGTTGTCCAGAATCCTGAGACGGAATTCCTCATCGGTGCGCAGGTCTTCGCCCACCTCACGCATGATC
>JAEWTK010000226.1 GCA_023459535.1 Pseudomonadota bacterium | reverse complement strand
CGATTCTGGTGACGCACGACCAGCATGAGGCCTTCGCCATGGCGGACGAGATCGGTGTCATGCATCAGGGCATGATTCAGCAGTGGGATACTGCCTATAACCTGTATCACAAGCCTAACAGCCGCTTCGTGGCCGATTTTGTCGGCAAGGGTGTGTTCATCGAAGGCGAGGTCACCAAACCGGGTTATGTGCTGACCAGCCTGGGTGAAATGTCCTGTACCGTTTCGTCCGCCTGTCCACTGGGTGGGCAGGTCGATATCCTGCTGCGGCCAGACGATATTGTGCATGACGACGCCAGCACCTTGCAGGCGACTGTCATCCACAAGGCGTTTCAGGGTGCGGATATTCTGTATACCCTTAAGCTGGTATCAGGCCATCACGTGCTGTCGCTGGTGCCGTCACATCATAACCACCAGCTCGGCAGTAAAATCGGTATCCGTGTGGAAATCGATCACGTCATTGCCTTCAGCCGGGATTGATCGCGCAGCTTGCCGCTCGGTGCAGTACAAGTTGAGTACTTGACCACCGCCGGCTATGGCAAAATAGCGGCTTGATCCATTAAGCTGCCTTGATGAACATCCTCGCACTCGATACTTCCACCGAATTTCTCTCCCTCGCCCTCCAATATCAGGGGCGAGTTTTCGCACGCCATTCCCATGCCGGACAAAGCCATTCGCAGCAGATTCTGCCGACCGTGCGCGGACTGCTGGATGAGGCGCAGATCGATATGCAGGATTTGCAGGCCATCGTTTATGGTGCCGGCCCCGGTTCATTCACTGGCCTGCGTATCGCCTGCGGCGTGGCGCAGGGGCTGGCGTTTGGTGCCGGTCTGCCGGTGCTCGGTATCAGTACCTTGATGGCGCTGGCGGAAGCAAGCGGCCACTCACGTGTGGTGGCCTGCCTCGATGCGCGTATGGGCGAGGTCTATCACGCGGTCTATGTGCGGGCCGGTGCAGGATGGCATACCGTCATGGAGCCCGGGCTTTACAAGCCGACCCAGCTGCCGGCAATCGAAGGTCGCGACTGGGTCGGCGTCGGCAACGGTTGGGCGGCCTACAGCGAGGAACTGCATGGTTGTTACGGCATGCAGATCAGCGAGACCATGCCGGAGCAGTATCCCGAGGCGCGCGCCATGCTGGCGCTGGCCGAGCCGCAGTTGCAGGCTGGTCTGGGCTTGCCGGCAGCCGAAGCGGCGCCGGTCTATATCCGTAACCGTGTCGCACTGAAGACGCATGAGCGTGAAGCCGGACAGAAACTGTGAATGCCGTGCTGAAACCCGATACGCAATTAAGGCCCATGCAGATGGAAGACCTCGATGCGGTCATGCGCATCGAACCGACCATCTATCCTTTCCCCTGGTCGCTGGGCAATTTCAAGGATTCGCTGAATACCGGCTATAGCTGCTGGGTGTTTGAGCAGGGCGGCCGGATGGCAGGCTATGTCGTCATGATGCTGGTGCTGGATGAGGCACACCTGCTCAACATCAGCGTTGCCCGCCATGCGCAGGGGCAGGGCTATGGCGACATGCTGCTGACATTCATCATGGACAAGGCGCGTGAACACGGCGCGCTCAACATGTTTCTGGAAGTTCGTGTTTCCAACAAGGTCGCAATCAGCCTCTACGAGAAAAAAGGCTTCAATGAAATGGCCATCCGCCCGTGCTACTATCCGGCCGAGAACGGGCGCGAAGATGCCATGCTGATGGGAGCCGCGCTATGATTTGGATGACACCATGAGCCTGAATCGTGATGACATGTTGCGTGAACTGGAGCTGTTGCCGGTCTGGAAACTGCGTGAGCTGCCACCACCCGCTAGCGAGGTCGCCGTTCCCGAGGCTCGGGCGCAAGTCAGCGAGGCACCAAGGTCGGCGCTAGAACCGGTGCTACCGCAGGCAGCTGAAGTAACGCCGGTGCCAGACGCGACTGAGGAGATAGTCGAAGTAAAAGCCGAACCGGCGGTCTTCGCGGAGAACCGGCACGAGCAGATTCGGCATCTGGATTGGCAGGCCTTGCAGGATTGCGTGCAAGGCTGTGTCGCCTGTGAGCTGTCAGCAACGCGTACCCAGGCTGTGTTCGGCGTGGGTGATCCGCATGCGGAATGGCTGTTCGTCGGCGAAGCGCCGGGCGTGGAAGAGGATCGCAAAGGAGAGCCTTTCGTCGGTCAGGCTGGCAAGCTGCTGGACAACATGCTGGCTGCCATCAAGTTGAAGCGCGGCCACAACACCTATATCGCCAATATCATGAAATGTCGCCCGCCGGAAAACCGTGACCCGCATCGTGACGAGATCGCGCAATGCGAGCCATTTCTCGAGCGGCAGGTAGCGCTGATGCAGCCCAAGCTGATTCTGGCGTTGGGCCGGGTTGCCGCACAGACGCTGCTGCAAACCGATGCGACGGTGGCTGAACTGCGCGGCAGATTGCACAGTTACAACGGGGTGCCGGTCATCGTGACTTATCATCCGGCCTATCTGTTGCGCAATCTCACCGACAAGGCCAAGGCATGGGAAGATCTTTGTTATGCGCGACGTATCATGCAGGGGCTGCAGGCCGTAACTCAAGTTTGATACATGGGCTTGATACATGGGTTTCATGCACGCGTTTTAAAATAGGGTCTTGAAACATCGACTTGAAACACAGGGAGTGCAGCATCATCTTTCCGGTATATCGGATTTGTTTTTTTGAGGAGGATTCATCATGCGTAGAGTATTCACTGCATTTTTGCTGCTGGCAGCGTTGAGCCTGCCCGGTTGTGGTTACAACAAGCTGCAGGCGACCGACGAGCAGATCAATGCGGCATGGTCCGAGGTGCTCAACCAGTACCAGCGTCGCGCCGATTTAGTGCCGAATCTGGTCAATGTGGTCAAGGGTTATGCTGCGCACGAGCAGGAGGTATTGGAGAATGTCACCAATGCCCGCGCTCGTGTCGGCGGCATTCAGGCGACACCGGAATTGCTCAACGATGAGCAGGCTTTTGCCCGATTCCAGGCGGCGCAGGGCGAGCTGACATCAGCCATCTCGCGTCTGCTGGTGGTGGCGGAGAACTACCCACAGCTGAAGGCCGACGGCTTGTTCCGTGATCTGCAGGCGCAGCTGGAAGGTACCGAGAATCGCATCACTGTCGCCCGCAATCGATATATTCAGGCGGTGCAGGAGTACAACGTCACGGTGCGTTCCTTCCCCAGTAATCTGACGGCCATGGTGTTCGGCATGAAGACCAGGCCCAATTTCACCGTGGAAAACGAGCAGGCTATTTCCCAGCCGCCTGCAGTCAGCTTCGACTAAATATGCGACGCCTGCTACTGGCTGCCTGTTTTCTTCTTTTGCCGCTCGCAAGCGCGGCAGAAGTTGCAGTGCCGCCGCTGACGTCGCGCGTTACCGATCAGGTCGGCGTGCTGCAACCTGAACAGCGGGCGGCGCTGGAATCACGGCTTGTCGCGCTGGAGCAGGAGAAAGGCAGCCAGATTGCCGTGCTGATCGTGCCGACCACGCAGCCGGAAACCATCGAGCAGTATTCCATTCGCGTGGCGGAAAACTGGCAACTTGGTCGCAAGAGTGTCGATGACGGATTGCTGATTCTGCTGGCGATGGACGACAGAGCCATGCGCATCGAAGTCGGTTATGGTCTGGAGGGTGTGATTCCGGATGCCATCGCCAAACGCGTCATTGCCGAGATCATGACGCCGTATTTCCGTCAGGGCGATTTCTATGGCGGGCTGGATGCTGCCGTGACACAGCTGGTTGCGCTGGTGGGCGGTGAACCATTGCCGCCGCCGGCCAAGCAGAAACCGGCATCCTCGATCGGCGATATGCTGCCC
>JAEWTK010000225.1 GCA_023459535.1 Pseudomonadota bacterium | reverse complement strand
CCCTTGCCATCAATCGGCTGACCCAGTGCGTTGACCACGCGACCGACCAGTTCCGGACCGACCGGCACTTCCAGAATGCGGCCGGTGCACTTGCATGTGTCGCCTTCGGAAATGTGTTCGTAGCTACCTAGCACCACGGCACCAACAGAATCGCGCTCGAGGTTGAGCGCGAGACCGAAGGTATTGCCCGGGAATTCGATCATTTCACCGGACATCACGTTGGACAGACCGTGGATACGCACGATACCGTCGGTGACAGAAATCACGGTACCCTGGGTACGCGCTTCTGCACTGGTATCGTAATTCTCTAACCTGCTTTTAATCAGTTCACTGATTTCTGATGTGGATAACTGCATTACTCTGTCTCCTGACCTTTATGGCCTAACTTTTAAGCGTGTAGGCCAACTCTTGAAGTTGACCACGGACGGAAGCGTCGATGACGGTATCGCCAATCACAATCTTGACCCCACCGATAAGCTCAGGGTCGATCTTGACGCTTGCTTCGATTTTCTTGCCGAACTTGGTTTCCAGACGTTTGACCAGATCCTTGACTGCACTGTCTGCAGGTTTTGCGGCTGCCGTGATTTCGGCCTCCAGCACACCTTCATCTTCAGCCTTCAGTTCTTCAAAGGCAGCTGCTACTTCCGGCAGCAATGCCAGACGGCCGTATTCACCGAGCAGCTTGATCAGGTTGACGCCGGCCGCATCGAGTTTCTTGTCACAGATGGCCAGAAACATCTTTTCCAACGCTTCCGCTGTGACTTTTGGATCCTCAATATAGGCTTTCATCTGCGCATCTGCTGCCACTGCGGCAGCAAAATTCAGCATTTCCGACCATTTGGTCAGCGCCTTCTGTTCCCTTGCCAGACGGAACGCAGCAACAGCATAGGGTCTAACGATAGTGATTGCTTCAGCCATGATCGTACTTGCTCTCTTATAGCTCGTTAGCGATAGTGCTTAGCATATCGGCATGGGCTTTGGCATCGATCTCTTTACGCAGAATTTTCTCTGCGCCAGCGACGGCCAAAGCGGAAACTTGCTGACGCAAACCTTCCTTGGCGCGATTCACTTCTTGATCAATTTCAGCCTTGGCGCCGGCAATAATGCGATCACCCTCGGTTTTGGCGGCTTCCTTCGCGGCTTCAACGATTTCGGTCGCACGCTTTTCAGCCTGGGAAATAATATCGGATGCACGCAGCTTGGCTTCTTCTACTGTTTCCGCAGAACGCTTTGAGGCCTGCTCCAACTCACTGCGACCACGTTCGCCTGCAGCCAAACCATCCGCGATTTCTTTCTGGCGCTTTTCAATGGCACCCAGCAATGGGGGCCAGATAAACTTGGCGGTAAACCAAATCAGCACTGCGAATGTAATAGCCTGCGCAAAGAGTGTCAGGTTTATATTCATCTTTTGCTCCTAGCTGCAAAGTCCCGCATTTCAGACAGGACTTCGCAACTAAACTGATTAGTTAAGGACTTAAGCAACCACTGCCAGCAATGGGTTTGCGAACGCGAACATCATGGCCAGACCAACACCGATAATGAAGGAAGCGTCGATCAGACCCAGCAGCAGGAAGACCTTAACTTGCAGAGAAGCTGTCAGTTCCGGTTGACGCGCAGCGCCGTCCAGGAAGCTGGCACTCATGATACCGATACCGATACAGGCACCTGCAGCACCCAGACCGATGATCAGGCCGATACCAATGCCTGTGTATGCTTGAATCATTGCTAAAAATTGCACGCTTTCCATTACTTTTCCTTTCGATATTAAGGGCTACTACTTTGAAACACTAAAAACTACACAACTAAAAAATCAATCAATGGCTGTCATGTGCCATGGACAAATAGACAACGGTCAGCGTCATAAAAATGAACGCCTGCAGGGTCACAATCAGAATATGGAAGATGGCCCAGCCGATGCCCAGGAACGCGCCGAAGAACGTGCCAACCAGACCGGTCGCAGCCCACATGCCCAGCAGCAGGAAGATCACTTCACCGGCATACATATTGCCGAACAGACGCAGGGAATGGGAGAGGGGCTTTGAAACGTATTCGATGACATTGAAGAGGAAGTTGGGGATCCAGACCAGCGGATTGCTGCCGAACGGAGAACAGAACAGTTCGTGTATCCAACCACCCAGACCCTTGACGCTGATGGCGAAGAAAATCATCAGGAACCAGACAGCCAGCGCCAGAGCGAACGTTGCATTGATATCGGAAGTCGGCACGCTGCGCCAGTACTCAAGACCAAAAACGGAATGATAAATCCAGGCCATGACATCGATCGGCAAGAAGTCCATGGCGTTCATCATGAACACCCAGACAAATACCGTCAGCGCCAGCGGTGCAATGAATCTGTGACGTTCGCCGTGGAAAATACTCTTGACCTGACCGTCAATGAAGTCGAACAACAACTCGACGAATGCCTGACGCTTGCTCGGTACGCCGGAAGTCACACTACGAGCTGCCAACCAGAGCAGGCCGAATACGATCACGCCGAGGATCGCCGACATGACCAGTGTATCGATATGCAAGGTCCAGAAACCACCGTCGCCAACCGGGACGGCATTATTGGAAAGGTGATGTGAGATGTATCCGGAAGGAGTTAATTCGTGCTCTGTCGCCATGACTTTTAACCTTGCTTTTCACTTTCACTATTGAGGGCATAAACTGCCGAGCCAGACAATATCGCTGCCGCGGCCAGAGAACAAAACAGGGCCATCAGCACCAACTGGTCTGCATATACTTTAAAACTCAACCAGAGCAGCATCACGATCACCAGGATCTTGACGGCTTCGGCCAACAACATATTGATGAGTATTGCGCCCGCCTGTGTGCTTTTCTCGCTGCGCCGCGCAATCCGCGTGGCGACAAAACTGCCGATCAACACTACAGCTCCGCCTATCAGCGCAGAGATTAAACCCGGCGTACCGGCAAGCACATAAGCAACAGCTGCGATGCCGAGCGTACTGATGCCCTGCCATTTCGCAGCTCGCTTGAAGATTGCGGTGACTTTTTCAATTTCCGGCGCACTTGCCGTTAAGTTATTGTCTGACAAGTGATTTCCGACTGAAGTCTAACAAACCCGGGTTGCAAATTAATTGCAGAAATTCTTCTGCAAAATTTATCAAGCCCTGAATTGTCTTGTTAAATGGCGCTTAAGTCAAGTGTGTCAGTGACTTGAACCCTTGAGTTTGGCGATGATGTCATCGAGTTGATCGAGGTTGCTGTAGCGAATTTTCAGGGTTCCAGCGCCGCCGCGACCCGTTTGTATATGCACCGGCGCACCCAGTTGCTCGGCCAGATTTTCCTGCAGACGCAAGACATCCCTATCCTGCGCCACCTGCTTGGCCGGTTTCTTGATATCCGCCACCAGGCGCTTGGCCAGTAGTTCCGCTTCACGTACCGAAAGCCCTTTGGCCGCCACCTGTTCTGCCGCCATCACCTGCTTTGCACCATCCAAGGCCAGCAGGGCGCGCGCATGCCCCATCTCGATCTCACCCTGCATCACCATGTTCTGCACGGCAGGCAGCAAATTCAACAAGCGCAGCAGATTGGTCACCGCCGCTCTCGAACGACCGACCGCTTCTGCAGCCAACTGATGGGTCATGTCGAATTCGTCGATCAGGCGCTTGATGCCTTGCGCTTCTTCAATCGGATTGAGGTTCTCACGTTGGATATTTTCAATCAGCGCCATGGCCAATGCGGATTCATCAGGGATATCACGCACCAGAACCGGCACCTGCTCAAGACCGGCCAGCTGCGAAGCACGCCAGCGCCGCTCACCGGCAATGATTTCATAGTGCTGATCACCAATTTCACGCACCAGTATCGGCTGCATGATGCCCTGCGCCTTGATCGAATCGGCCAGACTCGCCAAGGACTCTTCATCCATCTGTGTCCGCGGCTGATATTTTCCCGGCTGCAACTGGCCGACCTTGAGGATTTTCAGTGCATCACCATCCCCGCCCGCACTGTCATCTCCTGCCAATAACGAATCCAGACCACGACCCAAACCCTTGAGCTTTACCATAACTTGTTCCTAACTTGTTCCTGCTGCGCGTTGCGCGGTCTGACGATTGATAATTTCACCCGCCAGTGCCAAATAAGCCTGCGCGCCTTTTGATGTTCTATCGTGGAAAAGCACTGGCACCCCGTAACTGGGCGCTTCCGCCAAACGTATGTTGCGCGGAATCACGGTACGGTAGACCTTGTCACCAAAATGCTGTGCCAGCTCTCCCGACACCTGTTGCGCCAGCGTATTGCGGTTATCAAACATGGTGCGCAGCAAACCTTCGATTTCCAGGTCCGGATTCAGATGCAAACGCACCTTCTTGATGGTGTTGACCAGATCGGACAATCCTTCCAGCGCGAAATATTCGCATTGCATCGGAATCATGACGGCATGCGCCGCTGTCAAGGCATTGACCGTAATCAGGCTGAGGGCAGGGGGGCAATCGATCAGCACGTAGTCATATGTGCCTTCCACCTCCTTCAAAGCCACCTTCAGCCGGGTTTCACGTGCGATCTCATTGACCAGTTCGACTTCGGCACCTGCCAAGTCACGATTGGCCGGCGCCACGTCGAATTTACCCTTGACCGAAGGCTGGATCACCTCCTTCAGCGAGTTCTTGCCGATCAGCACGTGGTAAATGGTTTTCTTCATCGCCGACTTATCAACACCGCTGCCGGTGGTGGCATTACCTTGGGGATCCAGGTCGATCAAAAGCACCTTTCTCCTGGTGGCAGCCAGACTGGCCGCCAGATTGACACACGTCGTGGTTTTTCCGACGCCGCCTTTTTGATTACTGATTGCTAATATTTTCATGACTCAGGCCACCTTGTTCGTCGTTGCTTCTGGATTGAATGGCAGGAAAACCAAATGACGCTGCGCCTCCAGGCCTGCCACATACAAAGGCAGAATTCGTGAAGGCTGGATGCCGATCTGCGCCAGCTCATCGTAAGGATGCACTCCCTTCATCGCCAGCCATTGTCCGTCTGGCTTGCACAGATGCCGCGTGAGACCGGTGAACTGATCGAGGTCGGAGAAAGCACGCGAAATGATCACATCATAGAGCGCTGCCGGCTTGTACTGCTCAACACGCCCGCAGATGACTTCCAGATTCTCAATCCCCAGCTCCGCCTTCGCCTGCCGCATGAAACTGGTTTTCTTGTGACTCGAATCGAGTACCGTCACCTGCATCTGCGGCAAACAAAGCGCCAGCGGAATACCCGGCAGCCCGGCGCCACTGCCGACATCCAGCAGCCGTTGCGCATGCACATGCGGCAGCACCGTAAGGCTGTCGAGCAGATGCAAGGTCACCATTTCGACCGGATCACGCACCGCGGTCAGGTTGTGCACCTTGTTCCACTTGTGAATCAGGGCCAGATAATCCAGAAGCCTGGCCTGCGTTGCCTGCGGGATATTCAGGTCCATTTGTTGCAGGCCGCCTGCCAGTTTGGCAGCCAGAATGGTTTTATCCGGAAGGCTCATGCGGCTTTTTCCGGAGAATTGCCAGTTTTGCTGCGGCCCTTGCGCTTCAGATAAACCAGCAACAGTGAAATAGTCACCGGCGTGATGCCGCTAATACGACTCGCCTGACCAATGGTCTCAGGCTTGTAGGTATTCAGTTTCTGCTGGGCTTCTATGGAAAGCCCTTGCACTTCGCGATAATCGAGGTCATCAGGCAGGCGAATCTCTTCGCTGCCGCGTTGACGCCGAATCTCCTCGGCCTGACGATCGATATAACCCTGATACTTGGCGGCAATCTCCACCTGCTGACGCACCTGCTCATCAACCGGCTCAACCCTGTCTTCCTGCGTCGGTAGCGGCAAACTAAGCAAGGACTCGTAACTGACATCGGGGCGGCGCAACAGCTCGAACAGCGAATACTCGTGTTCGATTGGCTTGCCGAGCACACGCAGGGCATCTTCCTGCGGCAGGGTAGCGGGTTGCACGAAAGTGCGTTTGAGGCGCTCCTGTTCACGAGCGATCGCATCCTGTTTGCGGGCAAATGCTTCCCAACGCGCATCATCGACCAGACCGATCCTGCGCCCGGCTTCAGTCAGGCGCATGTCGGCATTATCCTCGCGCAACATCAGGCGATATTCGGCACGGCTGGTGAACATACGGTAAGGCTCTGTCACACCGGTCGTGATCAGGTCATCGACCAGCACGCCAAGATAGGCCTGATCGCGGCTCGGACACCAGGCTGGCGCATCAGCGGCATAAAGTGCGGCATTGGCCCCCGCCAGCAGGCCTTGGGCGCCGGCTTCTTCATAACCGGTCGTGCCATTGATCTGACCGGCAAAGAACAAGCCCTGTATCACCTTGGTTTCCAACGAACTCTTCAATGCTCGCGGATCGTAATAATCGTATTCGATGGCATAGCCCGGGCGCAGGATATGCGCATTTTCCAGACCACTGATGGAACGCACCAATTGCAGCTGGACGTCAAACGGCAGGCTGGTCGAAATACCGTTGGGATAGATCTCGTTGGTCGCCAGGCCTTCCGGCTCCAGGAAAATCTGGTGAGATTCCTTGTCGGCGAAGCGATGGATCTTGTCTTCCACGGAGGGACAGTAGCGCGGACCGACACCCTCGATGACCCCGGTATACATCGGCGAACGATCGAGACCGCTACGTATGATGTCATGCGTACGTTCATTGGTCTGCGTAATCCAGCAGGAAACCTGTGCCGGATGTTGTGCCGCATTGCCGAGGAAAGAGAATACCGGCACCGGATCATCGCCAGGCTGCTCCTGCATCACGGAATAATCTATGCTACGGCCGTCGATGCGCGGCGGCGTCCCGGTTTTAAGGCGTCCGGCAGGCAGGCCAATCTCGCGCAATCGAGCGGCCAGCGAAATGGAGGGCGGATCGCCAGCGCGACCAGCCTGATAATTGCTGAGCCCCACGTGGACCAGCCCACCGAGAAACGTCCCAGCAGTCAGCACCACCGCCTTCGACTGAAAACGCAATCCCAGTTGCGTCACCACACCAGCGGCACGATCACCCTCCAAAATGATGTCATCCACTGCCTGCTGAAACAGCCAGAGATTGGGCTGGTTCTCCAGACGATGACGAATGGCGGCCTTGTAGAGGATACGGTCGGCCTGCGCACGCGTGGCACGCACAGCCGGTCCTTTGCTTGAGTTGAGAATACGGAACTGGATTCCTCCTTCGTCGGTCGCAGCCGCCATGGCGCCGCCCAGCGCATCGATCTCCTTGACCAGATGCCCCTTGCCTATGCCACCAATCGATGGATTGCAGGACATCTGTCCAAGAGTCTCTATATTGTGCGTCAACAGCAAGGTCTTGCGACCCATACGGGCAGCGGCCAACGCAGCCTCGGTGCCGGCATGACCGCCACCTACCACTATCACATCAAAAATATCTGGAAATTGCATTTTTCGGGGATTCTCGCCTGCTCATCAATAAATCCTCTCCATCCCTTGCCAACAAAGGATTTCAACTGGATGAAATCTGACAGAACAAGCACTTATTCCTGCTTTGATCTAGGTATGCATCTTACTGCAAACGGGGACTTGCGTCATGCGCGATAAAGATGTTTCACGTGAAACATGGGCGAAAAAACCTGATATTTTGCAATATTCTTACAACTATATTTAATATCAACCGCGTGCTTACACAATTTATTAACATAGTTGGCATATAATTCGCTTGACTCGAATCAAATCGAGGAACAGCGGGTTTAACCAATTTTAAATCACAAGGGAGCAATGTCATGAAAGCAAGCAACATCCTGTTCGGTCTGCTAATCGCCTTTACCAGCGCCTCAGTCCACGCTGACGTAGGTACTGCACAACAACTGGCGGACAAATACGAAGCCATCGCCAAGAACATCAATCCTGCATCGACAGGTCTTTCTGCCAACGACGGCAAGGCTTTCTTTAACCGCGAAATCACGGTCAAGGGCAAACAGGTTGCATGCGCATCCTGCCACACCACCAATCCTGCCGACACCGGCAAGCACATCGTGACCGGCAAACCGATTCGCCCACTGGCACCTTCGGCCAACCCGAACCGCTTTGCCGACATCGAGAAAGTGGAAAAAGAATTCGCTGCCCACTGCCATGACGTTATCGGCAGAGACTGCTCCGCACAGGAAAAGGGCAACTTCATTACCTACCTGCTGAGCGTCAACTAAAGACCAGGACCAGATGACCGAAGACCGGGCCAAAGAGGCTGCATTAAACTGCCTGAAGGATGAACCGCCGCAAAAGTACGTTTGGGATGCTTTTGTACGAATCTTCCACTGGTCTTTGGTCGTCGCCTTTTCTGTCGCGTTCTATTACCGCGAATCCGAATGGGATCGGCTGATACACGTTTATGCCGGTTACACCGTTGCCGGACTGATAGCTGCGCGTATCGTCTGGGGGTTCATGAAAACCGGCTACGCCAGTTTTCGTGCCTTTCCACTGAATCCGCTACTCGCCATCCGCTATCTTTGGCTCACTGCGCAAGGACGTAGCCGACGCTATATTGGCCACAACCCGGCAGGCTCGGTCGTGATCTACACCATGCTGTTTTGCGGTATCACCACAGTGGTTTCTGGCTTTCTGGTCTACAACGATGGTTGGCTGATCGACGACCCGGGCTACATCAAATCACTGCATTACTATGTATCCTGGTTATGGCTGATGCTGGTCGTCATGCATATCATCGCCGTCATCACAGAAAGCATATTGCACAGGGACAACCTGATCTGGGCCATGATTACCGGTTGCAAACGCAGCTCCACCAAGCTGGAAAAGAGCTACTGGAAAAAAGAAATTTGACACAAAACTGGATGTTTCACGTGAAACATGAAATAAAAAAGCACTTCAGATTTTGAAGTGCTTTTTTATTTACCTATACAGAATTTCGAGAAGATTTCTCCGAGCAGATCGTCCGGCGTAAATTCACCCGTAATCTGACTCAACTCCTCCTGTGCCAACCGCAACTCTTCAGCCACCAACTCTGCCTGACCCAGGCTTTCTATTGCCAGCGCCAGATGTTCTTCAACGGCAGCCAATGCCTGCAAATGACGAGTACGTGCCATGAAGACACCTTCACCACTGGGCTGCCAACCGGCCAACGCGAGCAGGTGTTCGCGTAATAAAGACAAGCCCTGACCATGTTTGGCAGAAAGATGGATGTGCGTTTCCTCGTCCAGCACTTCCTTTTTCGGACTCTCCGCACTCAGATCAATCTTGTTGTGAATCCAGATTTTTGGCAAAAACGCCGGCAAACGCTCCAGAATCGATTTTTCCGTCTCGCCAATACCATGGGTCGCGTCGACCAATAATAATGCGACATCAGCGTTTTCTAGAGCTCGCCATGTTCGGGCAATACCATGCTTTTCGACTTCGTCGGCGGTTTCGCGCAATCCCGCCGTGTCGATGATGTGCAAAGGCACGCCATTAATCTGTATCGTGCTACGGATCACATCACGGGTCGTGCCGGCAATCGAGGTCACAATCGCCACATCCTCACCGGCCAGCTGATTCATCAGACTGGATTTACCGACATTGGGCTGACCAATCAGTACCACCTGTATGCCCTCGCGTAGCAGATTGCCTTGTTTCGCACTTTGAAATACGGAACTCAACTCCTGCTGGATGACAGCAAGCTTTTCGGCAACGCGACCCTGTGTGATGAAGTCAATTTCTTCTTCGGGAAAATCCAGACAGGCTTCGACATACATGCGCAGCTCTATCAACCTGCCGAGCAACGCCTGGATATAGGCCGAAAACTCACCGGACAACGAACGTACAGCACTTCTGGCAGCCGCTTCAGTTGAAGCATTGATCACATCAATAACAGCTTCGGCTTGCGCCAAGTCCAGTTTGTCATTCAGATAGGCGCGCTTTGTGAACTCTCCCGGCAAGGCTTGGCGGGCGCCTAGGGCCAGACAGCGCTTAAGCAATAGTTGCATGAGTGCCGGGCCGCCGTGTGCCTGCAACTCCAGAACCTCTTCACCGGTATAGGAGTGGGGCGCAACGTAATAAATGGCGATACCGCGATCGATCAGACTGCTGTCCGCATCCCTGAAATCCAGATAAGCGGCGTAACGCGGGGCAGGACAGTGACCGAGTACGCCTTCGGCGATATGTCGGCAGGCCGGACCGGATACCCGAACAATACCGATGCCACCAGAACCAGGGGCGGTCGCGATTGCTGCAATGGTTTCAGCTACATCAGCGTTCATGAAAAAGTCCATGCGAGCCCGGGGGAAAAGGCACCGGTACCAAGCACCGGTGCAGTATAACTAGCGCTTGCCCAACTTCTTTTTGGCTG
This sequence comes from Pseudomonadota bacterium, assembly GCA_023459535.1. Taxonomy (GTDB): domain Bacteria; phylum Pseudomonadota; class Gammaproteobacteria; order Burkholderiales; family Methylophilaceae; genus UBA6140. The sequence goes on along the minus strand of JAEWTK010000225.1, from coordinate 2,345 downwards.
CAGTCGCACGCTCGGTCGCGCGATTGATGTGCCATTGCTGAGCAATCGACAGAATGTTGTTGACCAGCCAGTACAGTACCAAACCGGCCGGGAAGAAGAAGAAGAATACACTGAACACGATCGGCATGATCATCATGACCTTGGCCTGAATCGGATCGGTCGGGGTTGGATTCAGCCTGGTCTGGACGATCATGGTCAACCCCATCAGGATGGGCAGTACATAATAAGGGTCAGTTGCGGACAAATCCTGAATCCACAACATGAATGGGGCGTGGCGCATTTCCACACTGCCGAGCAGTACCCAGTAAAGGGCAATGAATACCGGAATCTGAATCAGGATCGGCAGGCAGCCGCCAAGCGGATTGATCTTCTCGGTCTTGTACAGCTCCATCATGGCCTGCTGCATCTTCTGGCGGTCATCGCCGAATTTTTCCTTCATGCTCTGCAGGCGCGGGGTCAATTCGCGCAGATGCGCCATGGAACGATAACTGGCGGCAGACAGTGGATAGAAGGCCAGCTTGATCAGAACCGTCAACAGGATGATGGAAACACCCCAGTTATCCACCAGTTTCTGAATGGCTGAAAGCACCCAGAACAATGGCGCGGCAATAATGGTCAACCAGCCATAATCAACGGCATATTCCAGTCCTGGCGCTACGGCTTTCAACTGCGACTGGGTTTGCGGACCAGCATACAGCCTGGCCGGAACTTCAGCCTTGGCTCCCGGGGCAATCTGACCAAGCGGGCTGACACTGCCGATGGAATAGATATCGCTGGCCAGCTGCTTGGTATAGAACTCGCGTGCAATCCCTTCCTGCGGAATCCAGGCACCTAGGAAATAATGCTGTACCAGGCCAATCCAGCCATCGCGGCCATTCTTGGAAAGATTGTTCTTGGTCATGTCAGAGAAGCTGATCTTCTTGAACTTGTCGGCATCGGTAAAGTAAGCGCCGCCCGTGAAGGTCGGCATCATAAACGAACCCTGATTGGACTGGCTGTCATGCAGGATTTGATAGTAAACAGATGGCGTAATAGCGCTATCGGTGTTGTTGATAATTTCGTAGCGCACGCCGATCGCGTAGCTATCGCGCTGGAAGCTATAGATCTTGTCGACCCGCAGACCGGCATCGTTGGTCCAGCTCAGACGCACTTCGAGCTGGTCACTGCCGGAAGCCATCTTGTAGCTGTCTGCACTGCTACTGAACACACTGCGGTGATTGGGCAAGCCATTGCCGATCAGGCCGGTCTGCGCAACATAAAGCAAGGGTGCGGCCTGATCATCCAGCAGCACATAGTCGCTTTCCTTGTCGTCTGCACGATGCTGCAATAAAGCCAGTTTGCGCAGGTCACCACCAACCGTGTCGATCTCGCCACGATAGAGATCGGTCTCTATGCGGATACGTTGCCCATTTTCCAGTTTGAAACCTGTGCTTTGCGGCATGTCAGGCTGACTTGCCACCACGGGTAGATCCGATTTCGCTGCTTCAGGAATGCTGGCATCCACAGGTTTGGCACTCTCGGCAACCACTTGCGGTGCATTATGCTGTTGCCAGGCATCCCACAGCATCAGCAGTGAAAATGAGAAAATAACGAATAGAATCAGCCGCTTGGTATCCATTGAATTGTCTATCTACTTTATTGATTGATTAACTTTTAAGTTATCGGGTTACTCTTAAGATCACGCACTGAGGTTACGGCACCGGATCGTGACCGCCCGCATGCCATGGGTGACAACGTGATAAACGACGTATGGTATATGCTAAACCCTTGATTGCGCCATATTTATTAATGGCCTCAATAGCATACTGGGAACAAGTCGGACTGAAACGACACTGTTGGCCGAAATACGGACTCAGTGCAATCTGATACAACCTGATCAAACCTACCAGCAAGCGCCTGAACAGGCCGATAATCGACAGTTTAGTCATGATGAGGCTCACTCTGTTTAACTGCACCCCTGGCGGTTGCACGTTTCAATCTGAACAACAATTCCGTGAACTCCTGTTCCAGTTGCACAAAATCCTGATGATTGAATGGCTTCATGACCCGGATCACCAGATCAAGAGCTGCTATCTGCATCTGCTGTTTCCTGAAAAGTTCACGCAGGACACGACGCATATAATTACGGTCTACCGACCGTTTTGCCACTTTTTTGGCGACCACCATACCCAGTCTGGCGCGGCCAAACTGATTGGCTTGGTAATGAATGGCAAGAAACTGGCCAGAAATCCGTTTGCGGAAACTAAAAACGGATGAAAAATCATCCGTTTTTATAATTCTGGCTTGGCGAGGAAAACTCAGGTTTTGCAAACCGAGGATCAACGCCTGTCTATCTGAATCAAGGC
>JAEWTK010000224.1 GCA_023459535.1 Pseudomonadota bacterium | reverse complement strand
ACACCTGTCTATTCAGATGTTGCCAGGGAGAACCGGCATTGACGCCCTCCGCAACAAACTGCGCATAACGCTGTTGCGCAAGGCTGCGTTGCTCGGCAAATTGCGCCAACAGACCATCAACGGCCAGCCAAGGTTCCGGCGGCACCAGCCCCATGCTGGCTCGATAGCTACTCCATGCCCAATCAGCAGGGCTGGCGACGATTCCGGCACGGACGGGATTAAGCACCACGTACCGCGATAACTCGAGCAGATAGGATTCGCTATCGACCAGAATCGCTTTAAAGCGCCCTTGAAACAAATGTCCCACGCGCTGATGTCGCCGGTTGCTGGTCTGGGTAAACACCCCGTTGAGTTGACGCATGCCTTTGGATAAATTCCCATCGGGGGTTTGGACGAGTAAATGGTAGTGGTTATCCATCAGGCACCATGCATAGCATAGCCAGTTAAACTGGGCGATCACCTGCTCAAGTATCTGTAGGAATACCTGCCTATCCTCATTATCTTCAAAAATATCCTCACGTCGATCACCGCGCGCGGTGACGTGATAGAGGGCATTGGAAAACTCTATGCGGGCTGGACGAGACATGGAGGAGAATATAGCAGAGTGGGTGCTATGATGCTAGACCTGACCCCTTTGGTGTGCTATGATGCTAGACCTGACCCCTTTGGTTGTACGGGCTGGACGAGACATGGAGGAGAATATAGCAGAGTGGGTGCTATGATGCTAGACCTGACCCCTTTGGTTTGGGGTGGCTTAGACCTGACCCCTTTGGGAAGGCCCCAACGAAAAACGCCCGATAAACCTTCATCGGGCGTTTTGTATTAATGCAAACTAATGCTTAAGCGCCAGCGGCAGTGCAATTACCTGGTCTGTATTTCTCGTCTAAGTTTGTGGTACAAGTCCACATGCCGTCAGCGTCTCTTGTGAGCGTGATTATTTTGTCATTGAACTTGGCGGCGTTACCGCCTTTTGCTTTACATTCGATAGCTGTGATACCAGTGGGAGTTATGGTACAGTACGTGCCGCTATCTTTTTCCATTCCGATAAAGCCAGCTTCAGTTTTTACTATAGATGGTGTATCGCCCTGATTAACCGCAACTTCGAAAGCAGTCTTCAAGGAAGATACTTCTTTGAATGCACCAGTTGCCTGGCTCTTTACGACGTAATCTTGGTAGGAAGGAATGGCAATTGCCGCCAGAATACCGATAATCGCCACGACGATCATCAGTTCGATCAAGGTAAAGCCCTTTTGTACTTGTTTCATCATATTTCCCCTATTAAAAAATGGATGGTTGCACACGGAAAACCGGGAGCGAAAAATCGGTGCAACGTAAGCAATATTGAGCAATTGCTGTGCCAACACTGCCTGATATCTTTCGCACACGAGAGAAAGCTTAGTCTATCGGCTTGAAAACGGAAACCCTGCCAAAGTATTGTTGTTGATTATTGACAAAAATTGTCAGTATTCCGGCAGTGTTGTGCTGAGTTTCGACAGATGGTCTGGTTCTTACCGTGGGTAATTAAGCTGGTTATGGAATAAAGTCACACGCAATAAAAAAGCCTCAAGAGAGGCTTTTTTATTGCGTGTGATAATAGCTTGAAGCGATTACTTGGCTTCGAGGGTTTTCTTCAGACCTTCCAGGCCGGCATCAAAAACACCGTTGACGGCATTGAGGGCGGATGCGTCATCCTGGCCTTCCGGGATTGGTGGGTTGAGCTTGTATACACGATAGAAGCGGCCTACCCATTGCACCGTGGTTTCGCCTGCACCCGGGCCTGCCTTGACCGTCATGAAGGCGTTGTAATCGGATACTGGCAGTACACCTTCGACGATCTCGTAACGCAGTTTCATGGCTTCGTCATCGGCACTGCGCAGCTTCTCATAGATCGTGCCGCCGGATTTCAGGGTCAGGGTGCGATAGGTGTCATTGCCCTTTTTTTCCAGCTTGGTACTGGCGACAGCCGGGTGCCATTTATGCATGTTGCCGAAGTCCTTGACCATGGCCCAGACTTTGGCAGGCTCTGCCTTGATGGTGACGGATTTGTCTACTTTTTGTGGGGATGGACCGTGCGCCATGGCGCTGAGTGGCAGGATTGCAAGTGCAAGTAGTGCGAAAATCTTTTTCATACGAGTTTCTCCATTCCTATTATAAAAACAACAAACGACTTCTTATTCACGAATTGAATCGGAATTCTTTAATAACATCATCTGCGTCAACGCCTTCAATCCTGAGCATTGAGGATAAAACGTCCGAACGCGCGACTTTGTTGACCGGTTTTGATGGTGTCGATCACTTTATGTGTGCCGGCATCAATCACGGTGACAGCATCCTCTGACCAGCTGGCGACATAAACGCGCTGTGAGACCTTATCAAAATCAATGCCTTCTGGAAAGCCGCCGGTTTCAATCGTGGCGATGACCTTGCGCGATGCGGCGTCGATCACGGACACATTGTCGTCCTGGGTGTTGGTGACAAAAACGGTTTTGCCGTCCGGGCTGACAGCGGCACAGTAAGGACGGGTACCGACCTCAATCTTGTGCGCCTCGCCACTGGCCAGTTCGATGACTGATACGCTGTCTTCATAGACGTTGACGGCATAGAGATGCCGCCCATCCGGGCTGATACTGATGCCGAACGGGTGAGCGCCGACCGGGATGCGGGAGGTGACGGTCATGCTCTCCGTGTCGATGATGCCGATGTCATCACTGTCGCGGTTGCTGACGTACAGTGTCTTGCCATCGGGACTGATGGCAAGCCCGGCCGGTGCCTTGCCGATGCTGACTTTGCGTTGCTGTTTGAAATCCTGCGTGC
>JAEWTK010000223.1 GCA_023459535.1 Pseudomonadota bacterium | reverse complement strand
TGGCACTGACTTCGGGAAAACAGTTGAGGTCGTCTGCGACCTCGATGCGTACCATCTGCGCCGGCTTTGCGCCGCCCAGCATCTGCTGAAAGACACCGCCGCTGGCGACCAGATGGGTTCTGGCACCGCTGCCGCGAAGAATATGCAGGATGATGCGCACGGCGGAATGAATGGACTTCAGTGGTTGCAGCCAGTTGTGCAGATCCTGGTTGCGTCTATCGGCATCCAGACCCAGCCAGAAATGATAGGAGGGTACGTCGAACTCGCAGACGCCGCCGGGAATGGCGGCACGCTGTTTGATGCTCATCAGCCATTCGTTATCGCGCAGGCTCTGGCCCAGTTTGGAAGCATTTGAGCGCAAGGCTAGTGCGGTGGTTTCGATTTCTTCAATGACTTCGTTGAGCAGCGATTCGGAAATGGTCGGATGGCCGCGCAGGCTGTTCATGACGAGTTTTTGCCGGTCCAGTTCCTGCAGCAGGTCAGCCTTGAGTTCGGCGCGGTCGATGACATCCAGGATCTGGAACAACGTGATCAGTGCACAGTGATGATTGAATTCGCTGTCGACATCGATATGGTGCATGACTTTGAGGAACAGATCTTCGATACGCAACAGCGTCCGGATACGTTCATTGAAGGGATAATCGTAACTGGGCACGGACTTTATGCAGCGGCGTATGTGTAGGGAAAAGGTTGCAGCCGATTATGGGATTTATTCATTAACTATGCAAGCCTGCATATAATTTTTATGAATATCTTCAACTTTCTGGCGCAAATTTGTCAGGTTTCCGTTGTTGCTGATGATGTCATCGGCTTTGCGCAGACGTTCGGCTCTCGGCATTTGTGCGCGCATGATGGCCTCGACTTCGGCCGGGCTTAATCCGCTACGTGCGGTGGTGCGGCTGATCTGCAGGGGTTCATCGCAATCGATCAATAGCGTGCGGTTCACCAGTTTATGGTAACGTTCGCTTTCAAACAGCAGGGGTACGGCAATCACCTGATAAGGTGCGTCGGCATGCTGCTGGATAGCCTGTAGTACGGTTTCGTAAATTGCCGGATGCAGGATCGATTCGAGCTGCAGGCGTGCTTCCTTGTCGGCAAACACCTTTTTTCTTAAGGCTGCACGATCCAGGGACTGGTCCGCAAGCAGATAGGCATCACCAAATTGCGCGATGATTTTTTTCAGGACGGGATGACCGCTTGCCGTCAGTTCATGCGCAATCGCATCCGTATCGACTACCGGCACCCCCAATTCCCTGAAGATGCGCGCTGCTTCGCTTTTGCCGCTGCCGATGCCGCCTGTCAGTCCAACCAGGAACATGGGGCGCTTCAACCCGCCAGGTACAGGCGCGCGAGTTGCGGGCCCCAAAACAGGGCGGCGATGCCACCCAGCGCCAGATACGGGCCGAAAGGTATCGGTACTTCGCGTCCGCGCTTGGCAAGAATCATCAAACCGATACCGATGATGGAGCCGACGACTGACGAAAGCAGGATAACGGCGGGCAATAGCTGCCAGCCGAACCAGGCGCCGATGGCTGCCAGCAGCTTGAAATCGCCGTATCCCATACCTTCCTTGCCGGTGATGAGCTTGAACAGCCAGTAGATGCTCCAAAGCACCAGATAGCCTGCGATGGCGCCGATGACGGCCGATTGCAGGTCGGTGAAGCCGCCGCCGATGTTGAACAGCAGCCCGAGCCAGAGCAAGGGTAGTGTGATGTCGTCTGGCAATAGCTGGGTGTCGAAGTCGATGAAAGTCAGCGCAATCAACGCGAAGGTAAAGACAAGCGCTGCCACGGCCATGCCGGAAACGCCGAATTTCCAGGCAATGACGCCTGCCAGAATGCCGGTAATCGTTTCGATCAGGGGGTAGCGGATGCTGATGGGCGTTTTGCAGCCGGCACATCTGCCGCGGAGAAACAGGTAACTGATGACCGGGATATTTTCCAGCGCCGTGATTTTATGGCCGCAGTTGGGGCAGGCGGATCGCGGCACGACCAGGTTGTATTGGGTGCCGCTTTCCTCGGTTGGTGGGCTGTCCGGATTCTGCAATTCCTGGCATTGGCGCAACCAGTCCTGCTCCATCATCTTTGGCAGCCGATGAATCACCACATTCAGGAAGCTGCCGACCATCAAACCGAAAACGGTAACAAAAGCGATATAAACAGCTGGACTGGCATTGAAAGCGCTCAGCAATGGATCAAAAACATCAAACATGAACAGGCCCCCGATAAAGTTGATGCATCATCCCACCGATATAAATTCATGGCAACTTGCTGTAACCGGGAGCGGCTTCGCGCGTTAGCTGACTTGTAGCTATTGAAATATCGTGAATCGTCACCAACTAGGAGTCAGTTTAGGAAAGAGGTGCGCAATGAACACGGAATATGAAAACCTGAAGAATCTGATAAGCAACCAGATCAAGTCCGGCTGGGATGAGCCTGTCGTTTGCCGGGTAGAAGTTGATTTGTCCGGCTGGCTGGAACAGCTTACCGGTAGAACCAACTGGGAAGTGCTGGATGAGGAAGAGGACGACGGCTATGTCAGCTTTGCGCTGCGCCAGGGCAAGCAAGAGGCCGAGGTGACGTTGTATCACAACGGCTATGCTGTGGTTGATGTCGACGGCCAGCAGGTTTTCGATGGCACGCTGACGACCGGCACCAGCAAATGCGCACATCTGAGTTATTACAATGCGGAGAGCGGTGAGCCGATTACACTGAATTAATAACCGGCGGTTTGCGCGACCCTAGTGATTGCGTTCAACCGCAAATGTCGCCAGTTCCATCAGGGCCTGGCGATAATTTGAAGGGTCAAGATGGGCAATAGCCGCTTGACCCTTTTTTGCTTCTTCGCCGGCAATGCGGCGCACTTCGGTCAAGGCATCAGTAGCGATGACGGCATCGAGGACGGCAGGCAGGCCATCCAGCCCGCCCTGTTCGATGGCGCGGCGTATGGTGGCTTTTTGCTGCTCGTTGCCGCGTCGCATGGCGATCAGCAGGGGCATGGTGGGCTTGCCTTCGGCCAAGTCGTCGCCCAGATTCTTACCGATGTCGGCACTTTCCCCGCTGAGGTCCAGTACATCGTCAATCAATTGGAACGCCGTACCGAGACGCATGCCATATTCGGCCATGGCCTGCTCGTCCTGCGTGGAGGCGTTGCAGATGACGGCGCCGAGGCGGGTGGCTGCCTCGAACAGCTTGGCGGTTTTGTAATGAATCACTTTGAGATAGGCTTCATCCGTCACGTCGGCATCATGCACATTGAGCAATTGCAGTACTTCGCCTTCGGCGATGATGTTGGTGGCCTCCGCCAGAATCTCCATGACACGCATGTTCTGCACATTCACCATCATCTGGAAGGCGCGGGAATAGACAAAGTCGCCGACCAGCACGCTGGCTGCATTGCCGAACAGGGTGTTGGCTGTCGCCTGACCGCGTCGCATGGCAGATTCGTCGACGACGTCATCGTGCAGCAGCGTGGCGGTGTGGATGAATTCGACGACTGCAGCCAGTTGGTGATGAGTTGGCGTTACCTTGCCGAAGGCGCCTGCCGACAACAGTACGAGCGCAGGCCGCAGACGCTTGCCGCCACTGTTGATAATATAATCCGCCACCTGGTTGACCAGTACGACTTCGGAATGCAGTGAGCGGCGAATGACTGCATCGACAGCGACCATGTCATCTTTGATGCAGGATTGGATAAAATCTAGGGACACGTGATTTCTCGGCGAATTTTTAGTGGTGTTGTTAGTGATGCTCTTAATGTGGCGATGTTGAAGCGTGCGTGAATTCTAGCATATCAGCCTGCCGGCCAATGCCGATTCATCAGGTGCAGGTATACTTGCTGACATGCGTGTATGCGGTATAACAAAAGCAATAAATGGCTTTGCATTCGCTGGTGTTTTACGTATAATGCGCGATTCATTTGAAAGCGTAGCGAACGAGGCTTAATCATGTATGCAGTCATCAAAACCGGCGGTAAACAGTACCGTGTAGCCGCTGGCGATAAGCTAAAGGTTGAAAAATTGGCAGGTGAGGTCGGCAGCGACATCACTCTGGACCAGGTATTAATGGTAGCTGATGGTGATAATGTGACCATCGGTGCCCCCCTGATTGACGGTGCAAGTGTGCAGGCCAAGGTGCTTGCTCACGGTCGTGGCGATAAGGTCATGATCTTCAAATTCCGTCGTCGTAAACATTACCGCAAGACCCAAGGCCACCGTCAGGATTTCACTGAAATCGAGATCGGTGCAATTGGAGCCGCTGCGAAGAAGCCGGCAAAGGCCACCAAGGCCAAAGCGGCAGCAGCTGAGTAAAGGAATAGAACATGGCACATAAAAAAGCAGGTGGTAGTTCCCGTAACGGTCGCGATTCCCACGCACAGCGACTGGGTGTAAAGGCCTTCGGTGAGCAAGTGGTTTCTGCAGGCAGCATCATTGTTCGTCAACGTGGCACTCGCATGCATGCTGGTGAAAACGTCGGCATGGGCAAGGATCACACCTTGTTCGCCAAGGTTGATGGCAAGGTAACATTCAGCGTCAAGGGTGCTTTGCGTCGCAAGCTGGTCAATATCGTTCCGGTCTAAGCACGTAGAAGCTGCGCAAAAGCCCTATCGGTCAGATAGGGCTTTTTTGTTTATGCTGTTCAGGAAAGTATGGATTTTTCAGTTTGAGAGGTCTGTGCATGAAAACGGTACAATGCAGTACAACTAGGATTGAGCGCTACATCGGCCCGTGCCGGCAATTGCAGCCATTT
>JAEWTK010000222.1 GCA_023459535.1 Pseudomonadota bacterium | reverse complement strand
GAATCTGTCTGCAAATAACGACATCAGTTATTTCAAAGATGTTAAGTAATTGATTTTTATTGATTAACTATGTCTCAAGTCGCAGACAGGTTTGAAATGAGCCAGCAGAAAGCCCGACAACACGGCGTTTCAGGCAGGTCGGCATGTTGTAGATGGAGTGAAGGGTCGTAGTCCGAACGGCCTATTGTTGGATGGCGGCCGGATTTCTAAGATGGCTGGCATTGGGAAATGGGCATTGTGAATGGGCATGGAAGCCTGCAAGTCCTGAGGGCCGGCCTGAGCAGGTCCGTCTGATTCTCAATCATTTATCAACTTTTAGGTGTGCTTAGATTGAGATGGCGATTGAGATGGCGATTGAGATGGCGATTGAGATGACCGACAGCTTGAAACACAGGTACAGCGACCTTGAGGAGCTGGGCAGTGCCGACCGCTACATGGATGAGATTCTGGAGATCGTCCATCAGATCGGCCTGTTCGATGACTTGAATGAGGCTGAAGTGCGGCTCGTTTGCCGGCACATGCGGTGTTATGGCGCGCCGCGAAATTCCATCATTCTGCAGGAAGGCCTGGCGGGTGACGGGCTGTTGCTGGTGCTGACCGGTGCTGCTCGTGAGATTGGCCAGGTGGCGGGCGAGCAGGTCGAGACTGAAGTGGAAGTGGGTACGACCTTGGGTGCGATGTCGTTCATCGATGGCAAGCCTCACCTGGCCACCTGCATCACCAGCGTTCCCATGGATTTTGCCGTGTTGAGCCGCGATGCGCTGAACACCATTCAGGATGAAGCGCCGCGACTGGGTAACAAACTGCTGCTGGCCTTGCTGAAACTCGTCTCTGCCCGCCTGCGTATAGTCAGCCGCCATTCACTATCCAGTATCGCCTGATGCATTTTGCAAGGCGCCATGCATGAGCCATGGCCCATGCCATGGCTCATGAGCACCATCGTAAAAAGGAGTCTGAAGTGATGAAAAAACATTTGGAAAGATTGATAAAAGCCTGTTTGCTGGTCTGCACCTTGGTCTGCACGCTGGCATTCGTGCCGCCTACGCTGGCAACTTCATCCGATTACAAGCTGGGGGCCGGCGATGTGATTCGCATCAGCGTCTTCCAAAACGCGGACCTGGAACTTGAGACACGTATTTCCGAGGATGGCAGCATCAACTATCCGCTGATCGGTACGGTGGAACTTGCCGGTCTTTCAACCAGTGCTGCCGAACAGTTGATCGCAGAAAAGCTCAGCAGCGGCGGTTTCGTCAAACGCCCGCAGGTCAACATCAATGTGGTGGACGCACGTAGCAGTCAGGTCTCGGTCATCGGCATGGTGAATGATCCCGGACGCTATGCGCTGGAGAGCGGCCGCATGCGGCTTACTGCTGTCATGACCCTGGCCGGCGGTCTCATGTCCGAGGCTTCGGATATCGTCATCGTCACCGGCCAGCGGGATGGCAAGCCGTTCCGTCAGGAGGTCGACCTGCCGGCGTTGTTTCTGGATGAAGGCAGCGAGAACAATATCTTCATCACCGCCGGTGACGAGATATTCGCCCAGCGCGCCCCTGTGTTCTACATCTATGGCGAGGCGCAAAAACCCGGTTCCTATCGGGTGGAGCGCAATATGAGTGTGATTCAGGCGCTGGCTCAGGGCGGCGGCCCGACGGTCAGGGGTACGCAGCGCAATATCAAACTGCTGCGCCGCAATGCCGATGGCGTGACCGAAGAGCTCAAGCCCAAGCTGACGGACCTGATCCGCGCGGACGATGTGATCTTTGTCAGTGAGAGCCTGTTCTAGATGTTGCCGCTGAACCTCACCAGCCTGTTCCTGATTATCAGGGCGCGCCTGAAGATCGTGCTGTTCACCCTGGTCATGACCGTGCTGGCTGCCGCTGTCATCAGTCTGCTGATGCCGAAATACTACAAGGCCGGCACCCAGCTGGTGGTGAATTACAAGGGCGCGGATGCGCTGACCGGCCATTCGAACCCATCGCAGCTGATGCCCGGTTACCTGGCGACGCAGGTGGACCTGATCAAGAACCGCCGCGTGGCGCTGCAGGTGGTTGACGATCTGCAGCTGATTGAGAACGAATCTATGCAGGCGCAGTTCATGGAAGCGACGGAAGGGCGTGGCGATATCCGCCAGTGGCTGGCCAGCCAGTTGCTCAGGCGGCTGGAGGTTTCACCCTTGCGTGAGAGCAGTGTGCTGGAAATCGTCTATAGCGGACGTGACAGGGAACTGGTCGCCGACGTTGCCAATGCCTTCGCCGCGGCCTATCAGGATCTGACCCTGCAACTGAAAGTGGAACCCGCGCAGAAAGCGGCGAGCTATTTCAGCGACCAGGTCTCGGCACTCAGGAGCAACCTGGAGCAGGCGCAATCGCGCATCTCACAGTACCAGCAGGAAAAGGGCATTACCAGCGCCGACGAACGGCTGGATATCGAGACCAGCAAACTCAACGAACTGTCTCAGCAACTGGTGATGGCGCAGGCGGCGGCCATTGAGGCGCAATCGCGCCAGAGCAGCGCCATGAGCAGTGCGAATGATTCGCCGGATGTGTCCGCCAACCCGGTGATACAGGGTTTGCGCGTCGAGGCCGCGCGCGCATCGACCAAGCTGGCGGAGCTGTCGGAACGTCTGGGGCCGAGCCATCCGCAATATGAGGCGGCGGCGGCAGAGCTGAAGAATATCCAGAGCCAGCTGCGTAACGAGATCGGCAGAACCTCGAACACGATCGCCAGCAGCGCCCGCATCGAGCAGCAGCGCGCCGCAGAACTGCGTGCACAGGTGGCGGAGCAGAAACAGAAGGTGCTGGAACTGAACCGCATGCGTGATGAGCTGGCGGTGCTGCAGAAGGATGTGGAAACCGCACAGCGTGCCATGGACAACGTCACCGAGCGTTTCAGCCAGACTTCCATCGAGGCGCAGTCCAACCATATCGATATCGCCGTGCTGTCTGCAGCACAGGAGCCGGGTTCTGCCTACACGCCGAAAATCCCCTTGAATATCGCGCTGGCCCTGGTCGTCGGCACGGTGATGGGTATCGGTCTTGGCCTGATCGCCGAGATGCTGGATCGCCGCGTGCGCAGCAGTGATGACCTCGCAGAGTTGCTCAGGGTGCCGGTGATTTCGATGACCAACAGGACGCACCGGGTGACCGGTCCCAAACAGTTGCCGGGCCCGCCCGGAAGATACCTGCCTTCCGCCTAGGGCTGTGATGAATAGGACCATAATGAATATCAGCCATATCAATCCCTCCCCCATGACCCCGGATGGCCGCCGGCCGATGATGATCGGCCAGCTGCTGGTGGAAATGGGCAAGCTCACCAGCGACCAGCTGACGCGTGCACTGGCCTTGCAACAGCAATCCGGCATGGCTTTCGGTGAAGCTGCCAAAAAACTCGGGTTCGTCAGTGAGACCGATATTCAACGCGCCTTGGCGATCCAGTTTGAATATTCCTATTTGCCGCGTCACGAGGAAACCTTCAGCCGCCGGCTGCAGGCGGCTTATGAGCCGTTCTCGCCGCAGGTCGAGGCCTTGCGCACCTTGCGCAGCCAGCTGGTGCTGCGCTGGTTCAACCAGGGTTTCAAGACGCTGGCGGTCGTGGCGGCGAATCCCGGCGAAGGTTGCAGTGATCTGGCCGCCAATCTGGCGGTGGTGTTTTCGCAGCTGGGTGAGCGCACGCTGCTGATAGATGCCAATCTGCGTGCGCCGGAACAGCGCAAAATTTTCAAACTGCCGCAGCCTCGCGGCCTGTCGGATGTCCTCATCGGCCGTAATGACCTGAGCGTGGTCTGTCGGTTTGACTCGCTGAAAAATCTGTCGGTACTCGGCGCCGGTACGGTCCCGCCAAATCCGCAGGAGCTGCTGAGTCGGCGCGGCTTTGCCGCCTTGCTGGAGAAGGCCAGAGAACAGTACGACGTCGTCATCGTCGATACGCCGCCAGCCGTAGTGACCTCCGATGCCCAGGCCATTGCCGCCAATTGCGGCGGTGCGCTGCTGGTATCGCAACGCAACCTCACACGCATGGCCGACCTGGCCAACGTGCGGGACCAATTGCTGGTCTGTGATGTGCAGATCGTCGCCGCCATCGTCAAGGACAGCTAGGGTATCCGTCATGGAGAGCGTTTGAATGGCGGCTGCCGGCTTGCTTAGATCATCGGGTAATACACTCGCCACGACGGTGGTGATTACCGCCATCGGTTTCATCACTTCGGTCATCACCGCCCGTGTGCTTGGCCCCGAGGGCCGGGGGCTGCTTTCTGCCGCGCTGCTGATCGCCACGCTGGGTGGCAACATCGCCTTGTTCGGCATGGCCAACAGTTTCATCTACCACAAGGGCACCGGCCGCCCATTCAATTACAGATTGTTCATGGTGGCTTCCCTGTTGTTTGCCGCCGGATTCTCGGTCCTCATAGGCTATTTCGGCTTGCAGCTGACGAGCGAGACGCAACTGCACGGACAGTGGTTGCTGATATTGCTGCTGACCAGCATCACGGCGACACAAGGCTATTTTTATGCCCTCAGCCAGCTGCAGGCCAAGCTGCATTTCTTCAACCTGATGCGCTTTGTGCTGGTGGCCGGCAACCTCATTTTATTGTTGGGTTTGCTGGCGTTCTATGAGGAAGTCGATTTCCGCAAGATCCTGCTGACGCAGACCATCGTCAGCGCGGTGCTGACCATCATGGGTATTGCCTGGGCCAGGCAGAACCGGGTGTGGGAGGGTGCAGACCACAGGAAACAGCCGGTCAGCTGGAAAAGCATGCTGCGTTATGGCGTCAGCCATCACGGCACCGTGGTGCTGGGCCTGCTGCTGGTGAATTTCGACAAGGTCGCGCTGCTGAATATCGGCACCATCGTCGAATACGGCTTCTATGCTTTGGCCTTTACCACCTCGCGCCTGATCGGCGCCTTGCAGGAGGCGGTATCCACGGCCCTTTATTCGCGCTTTGCCGGCAAGGATGTCGGCGAACTTTCCCAGCATGTGCGCGTGGCATTCCGCCTGACCTTTGTGCCCATGCTGACACTCGCTGCCTTCGGCGCATTGCTGTCGCCCTGGCTAATCGTCTGGGTCTATGGCGATTCGTTCGCGCCGACCGTGATCCCGTTTGCGGTGCTCTTGTTCGAGTGCGTGATCGCCGGGGCCAGCTGGACCTTGGCGCAACACTTCAACGCCGGCGGCCGGCCCGGTCTGGTGTTCATGCGGCAGTTCATTTCGGTGTTGCCGGTGTTCATGGCGCTGCCGTTCCTGCCCGCGGAAAACATCCATGTCTACCTGAGCCTGCTGATGCTGGCCGGTGCGGTGCTGCGGCTGTCGGTCACGATGACGATCTATCCGCTGGTGCTGAAGGAAACGGTGCCCGATGTATTGCCGACCGCAGAAGACTGCAAAGCCGTATTCCGGATTCTGACCAGGCGCAGTTTTGGTTGAGGAACATAGATGAAAACCATGAGAACCCAGGTGAAAGAGATGAATAGCCCTGTACAACAACACGCCTTCCTGATGAACACCCTGGCCGGCGAGCACGAGATACTGCTCGACCTGGTGCGTGGACGCCCGTTTCATTTTGTCGATATTCCGGTACACGGCAATATCGGGGATTTGCTCATCATGCACGGCACGCTGGCGTTTTTCCGCAAGCATGGCCTGCGTCCCCGCATCACCTCACCGGCCTTTGCCTATGACCTCGGCTGGATACGCGATGACGACGTGATCGTGTTCCATGGCGGCGGCAATTTCGGCGATCTTTATTCCGCCTATGGCATGCAACCATTGCGTGAGCAGGTGGTGGCCAGCCGGCCGCAAAACACCATCATCGTGCTGCCGCAGTCCATCCACTTTTCGTCCGACGCTGAAAGAAAGCGTTCTGCCGCCATCTTCCGCCAGCATCCGGATGTGCACATCTGCGTGCGGGATTTCAATTCGTACAAGATTGCCAGCGACTTCACCAATCACGTCTATCTGCTGCCCGACATGGCGCATCAGCTCTATCGCATCAGCGCAGACCCGCAGCTCCCGTCCAAAGGCACACTGCGCATCAGCCGTACCGATGATGAGAAGAACGCACTGATGACAGATACGGAGCTGGACGTGCGGGCGACGACGGATTGGCCGGAGCTGGTCGGCGACGGCGAGAAGTCTATCGAGCGTTTCCGCAAAACCATGCGTATCGCGCACAAGGCCGGGCTGAGCCATGCCGGTAATCGCTTGCTGACCGATTCCTGGGCGCGCTATTCGGCCAAGCTGGTGGACAAGGCCATCGAACTGTTTGGCCGCCATGAGCATATTTTCACCGACCGTCTGCACGGACACATACTGGCCTGCCTCATGGATAAACCCAACACCGTCATCGATAACAGCTACGGCAAGAACTCGACCTACGTCAATGCCTGGACGGTGCCCAGCGAGCTGGTGAGCCAGCAGCGAATCTGAACTTCGATTAACAGGAAAAACCATGGCGACATTTGACGTATTGCTCCCGGTCAGGAATGGCATCGACTATCTGGCCGAATCCATAGAAAGCATTTGCCAGCAGACCTATCGCGACTGGCGCCTGCTGGTGCTCGATCACGGTTCCGACGATGGCAGTTTTGAACTGGCCGAAGCCTATGCAAAACGCGACCCGCGTATCGTTGTGCATCGCCTGCCCTGGGCCAAGGGGCTCGCCGGGCTGCTGAATGCCGGGCTCGATTTGTGCGATTGCAAATATGTCATGCGGCAGGACGCCGATGATGTCTCATTGCCGCACCGCATGCAGATGCTGGCCAACGCGCTGGATGACGATGACGAACTGGTGCTGGTCGGCTCGCTGGGTGATGTGATCGACGCCTCCGGCCGCAAGATCGGCATACTCGATATGCCCACCGGGCAATACGGCGTCCTCATCAGCACACCGTTCCGCACGCCGGTGGCGCACCCGACGGTGGCGATGCGCTTCGATGCGATTCAGCGGCTGGGTGCGCGTTACGGTGTCGATTTCATCGGCGCGATGCCAGAGGACAAGCGCATCCAGGTGCCGGGTTTGGCCGAGGATTATTTCCTCTTCGGCCAGCTGGCGCTGGTGGCGCATTGCACGAACATCGGGCAAAGCCTGATCAAGTATCGCTGGCATGGCGCCAATGTCGGCGCCACCAAATACGTCGATCAAACCCAGGTGGCCCTTAATATCTCGCGCTACCTGACCGAGTCGCTATCCATCATGCTCGGCATCAACAGCTTTGATCCGGCGCCGTTCTGCAACCACGGCGTCAACCTGATCAATTTCAACGACCGGCTGGATTTCACCGAGGAATACCGGGAAATGCGCCAGATGCTGACCCGTGCCATGCCGCACAGTGCCGAGCTGCACCGAGAGCTTTCCTACCGCAAGGTGATATCCAACCGCTCGAAGCCGGTCATGGCTGCAAGGTATTTCGCCCATAGCCAGAGATTCGGCGTACACCATGTGGAATGGCGCACGGTCAGGTCCTGGCTGATCAACGGCTTGAAGAAGCAGCCGATACTGACGCTGACGCCATCGGGGCTGACTGCCTGATGGTGGCAAGATTCCAGCAACGTTACATGGAGAACCTGAAGACCGCTGCTGGCGGTCTGTTCCTGCTGCTGGCCAGCCTGGTCGGCGGGCTGGGCGTGGTTGCCTATGTCACGCTGGTGGAAGGCAATATCATGCTGATCTCGGCGCTGCCGTTCGTGCTGGCGATGATGATCTTGCTGGTGGTCGACAAGCGCATGCTGTTGCTGCTGATCCTGATGTTCCGCGCCTCCGGCGATGTGGTGTTCGAGATGTCCAAGTTCGGTGGCGGTTTCGGTGTCGGCGCGCTGATCAATGCGCTCATCATCTTCATCGCCATGCTGTTCGTCCTAGAGCGGCCGGGCGGCATCACACGCCGAGTGGCTTCGATCTGGGGGCCGGTGCTGCTGGTCGCTGGTGTCGCGCTCGCCTATGCGCCGGAATTCAGGGATGGTTTGCGCATGCTGCTGGCGCTGACCTCCTATTGCGCGGTGTTCGTCATCGCCTTTTATGTGGTCAGGTCGCGGGCCGATTTCGAGTTGTGCGTCACCACCATCCTGCTTTCTTCGCTGATCCCGGTGCTTTACGCCTTTGTCGATATCGCGCAGAACATCAACACCTTTTCAGCCGACGGCTTCAGGCTGCAGAGCACCTTCAGTCATCCGAATATCTTCGCGTTCTACATCGTGCTCTGCATCTCCCTGTTGTTCTACCGGCTGAAGACCAGCCTGGTGCAGGCTTCGGCGGCAACACGCTGGTCATTCGTCTCCTACATGCTGTTGCTGCTGGGGTTGTTGGTGATGACCAAGACGCGCAGTGCCTGGGCGGCCTGTTTCGTTATCTTTGCGGTCTACGGTTTGCTGTTCGAGCGCAAGTACCTGTTTTATCTCGTACTGGCGCCGGTGGCGGCCTTGCTGATTCCCAGCGTGCGCGACCGCCTGCTCGATCTGGGCAGCGGCAATGAATACGTGCGCAACGCCCAGCTCAATTCCTTTGCCTGGCGCTTGTTCCTCTGGGAGTCTGCTATCGAATGGATGAGCAAGGCCAAGTCCCTGTTCGGCTACGGCCTCAACTCGTTCAAGCATTACTCGCCGGTCTTCTTCCCCTTGGCGGGCAACACGCATTTCGGTGCGCACAGCACGTATATCCAGTGGTTCTTCGAGACCGGCGTGGTCGGCATCATGGCGGCCATCTGGATGTATGCGCGGCTGTTCTTCACGCTCAAACTCGGCAGCCGGCAGGACAAGCTGCGCACGGTCATCGCCATCACGCTGGTGATCGAATACCTGTTCTTCGCCTTCTCGGACAACATGCTGGATTACCTCGCCTTCAATTGGTATTTCTGGTTCTTCATGGGAGCGGCGTGCGCCTTGACCATGGTGCAGCAGCGGGCCGAGCAGGAAGAGGTTGAGTTGGCACAGCAGCAAGCAAGCAATATGTCCAGTTTTTTCAAGAGCAACCGCAGACATGAACCAAGATTCTGACTGGCAGCAAGATCTCCGCCGCTATCCCCATCCCCGGCCGTTTCTCAAGGAGCAATCCATCTGGGCGGTCTGGCTCTATCGCTTCGGCCGCCGGGTCGACCGCCGGCCGGATGGTGGCTGGAAGCGTGTGCAGACCATGCTCTACTGGCTGCTGTTTCGCGTGGTCGAGACCTTGCTGGCGACCAGTATCCCCAAATCGGCCTCGATCGGGCCGGGTTTGCGCATCTGGCATTTCGGCGGCATCTTCATCCACCCGGAGGCCACGATAGGCCGCAACTGCACGCTGCGGCAGGGCGTGACCATCGGCAACCGTAGCGAGGACGGCGCGGTGCCCGTC
>JAEWTK010000221.1 GCA_023459535.1 Pseudomonadota bacterium | reverse complement strand
AACACCTCGAAGAAGTCGATCAGGAACGGCTTGGCTTGGCTATCCTCGTTGGCGGCGTCCTGCCAGTGCTTGGAGAAAGCCAGCGCGCGGCTCTTGATCTCATTCCAGGAGAGCGCCCTCAATCTGCGAATCTCGATTCGGCCATCCGTGACTTGGAGAGCGGCGGATTGGTGGAGAAGTATTTCTTGATGCCTTCGAGGATGGAGGCGGCCATCTTGTCCTGATAGCCGGAGTCGGTCAGGCGCCTTTCTTCTTCCGGGTTACTGATGAAGGCGGTCTCGACCAGAATCGAGGGAATATCCGGCGCTTTCAGCACGGCAAAACCGGCCTGCTCGACGCGCGGTTTGTGCAGGCGGTTGATCTGGCCGATCTTGCCGAGCACGGCCTGCCCCAGTTTGAGGCTGTCGTTGATGGTGGCGGTTTGCGAGAGATCGAGCAGCGTGCGTGCCAGATGCGGGTCCTTGACGTTGATGCTGACGCCGCCGATGAGGTCGGATTCGTTTTCCTTTTGCGCCAGGTAGCGGGCAAAGGCACTGGTGGCACCGCGCTCAGACAGTGCGAAGACGGAGGAACCGTTGGCCTCCTTGCGGGTGAAAGCATCGGCATGAATAGAGACGAAAAGATCAGCCTGCACCTTGCGCGCCTTCTGCACACGACTGTTGAGCGGCAGGAAGTAGTCGCCATCGCGCGTCAGCACGGCACGCATATTGGGTTCGCGGTCGATCTGCGCTTTCAGCTTCTTGGCGATGGAGAGCGTGATGTTCTTTTCCTTGCTGCCTCTGGCACCGAGGGCGCCCGGGTCTTCGCCGCCATGACCGGCATCCAACACGATAGTAATCATGCGACTGGTCAGGGGCTTGTCTGCCTGGGGCCTGTCGGCTGGCGGGGCGACTTCCGGCATCGGAGCTGGTTCCGGCGTTGCCGGCGGCACCGGTGTCACGTTGGCATCCGGCGCAATGACGCCGGCGCTGGTTTCCGGCGCGGCAGTCGGCGGCGTGGTGCCAGGTGGCGACACGACAGGAGGCACTGCGGCATCGCCCGGATTGAGCTGCTGCAGTAATGCCATGAGCGGGTCAACCAGCGGGTAGATATCCAGCACCAGACGATGCTTGTATTCACCGGCTGGCGGCAGGGAGAATAGTTCCGGACGAATCTCGGATTTGAGATCGACCACCACCCGCACGACGCCCGGCTTGAAATTGCCGACGCGCACAGCCTTGATGTAGGGGTCGCTGGAGAGGATCTTGTCGCTGAGGCTACGCAATGCCGGGCTGATCTCGGCTTCCTGCAGGTCGATGACCAGACGATCCGGATTTTCCAGAATGATCATGCTGTGCAGGATGGGGTCTTTGGCCTCGAAGGTGATGCGAGTGTAATCCGGTGCGGGCCAGACGCGGGTAGCGGTGATATTGAGTGCGGCTTCTGCTACCCCGGTGAGCAGCAGGCAGGTGACGAACAGCCAGGTTCTGACTTGATTGAGTAAAGCTCGATTAAGGATGTTCGATCTGGTCATTGATTCGGTATGCTCGGATTCGGTTTGCTCGGATTCGGATTAACTCGGTTCATTCTGCTTTCATTCCTTGCAGGCACTGTTCCGCCAGACTTGAGTTTGCACGGATTTGCAACATTCTGCCATCGTCACCAGGCTGCAGGATGATATCCATATCCGCCTGCGGAATCAGGTCACCGGCCTTTTCCGGCCATTCGACCAGACAGATGGTTTGCGGGTTGAAGTAATCGCGGAACCCCGCTGCTTCCCATTCTTCCGGATCAACAAAACGATATAAGTCAAAGTGATAGATATTGAACCTCGAAATCACATAAGGTTCAACCAGTGTATAGGTCGGGCTTTTGACCTTGCCCTGATGACCGAGCCCGTGCAACAGGCCGCGCACGAAAGTGGTCTTGCCGGCGCCGAGGTCGCCATGCAGATAGATGGTCAGGCCGGACTGCAGATGGGCGGCCAGTTGCGCACCGGCCGACAGTGTCGCCGCTTCATCCGCCAGGTACAGTGTAAAATCCTTGCTCATATGAATCCGAACGACCTATCCGGCCTTGCCGCCGACATCAAACGCTGGGGCCTTGAGCTCGGCTTTGGCGCGGTCGGCATTACAGACACCGACTTGAGTCAGGCCGAAGAGGCGCATCGTGATTGGCTGGCTAAGGGCTTTCATGGTGCTATGGATTATATGGCAAAACATGGCGATAAACGAACCCGTCCGGCCGAATTGGTGCCTGGCACCTTGCGCGTGATCTCCGTGCGCATGGTCTATCTGCCGCCTGCCGCCGCCGATAGCGAGATGGTCATGGCGGACGGCAAAAAGGCGTTCATCTCGCGCTATGCGCTGGGGCGGGATTATCACAAGGTATTGAGGGCGCGCATGCAGAAGCTGTGCGACCGCATCGCGCAGGAGGTTGGCGAATTCGGTTATCGCGTGTTCACCGACAGCGCGCCGGTGCTGGAAGTGGCGCTGGCGGAAAAAGCCGGCCTCGGTTGGCGCGGCAAGCACACGCTGCTGCTGTCGCGCGAGGCCGGCTCCTGGTTCTTTCTCGGCGAGATCTACACTGACCTGCCCTTGCCTGTCGATACACAAGGCCAGAACCATTGCGGCACCTGTCGTTCCTGTATCGACATCTGCCCGACGCAGGCCATCGTCGCGCCGTACGAGGTCGATGCGCGGCGCTGCATCTCTTATCTGACCATCGAGCTGAAGGACAGCATCCCGGAAGAACTGCGGCCGCTGATCAGCAACCGTATCTACGGCTGCGACGATTGCCAGCTGTCCTGTCCGTGGAACCGCTTCGGCCGGCTGACCGCAGCAGAGGATTTCCATGTTCGGCACGGGCTGGATGATGTGACGCTGGTCGAACTGTTCGGCTGGGATGAAGACACGTTCAAATCGAGGATGGCCGGCAGCGCCATCTACCGCATCGGCTATGCGCAATGGCTACGCAATATCGCCGTCGGTCTGGGTAACGCACCCGCAACGGCTGAGGTGATCGCGGCGCTGGAGGCCCGTCAGAACGATGCCGATGCGATGGTGCGCGAGCATGCCACCTGGGCGCTGATGCGGCACAGGCAAAAAGCCGCCAGCTGAAATAACCCACTGAAATAAAAAGCCAGTCGCATGGACTGGCTTTTTATATAACTCTGCTGCCTGACTCTGCTTGCTACCTCATCAGGTAAATCCGCTCAGGGCAGGAT
>JAEWTK010000220.1 GCA_023459535.1 Pseudomonadota bacterium | reverse complement strand
GGATCAGCAGCACGGTCGCCACCACCACCAGATAAACCCCAAGGTCGAAGATGATGACCGAGGCGAGCTCGATGTCACCCAGCAGCGGAATTTCAAAATGCCCATGCGCGCTGGTGAGGAATGGCCGCGCGAAGAACCAGCTGACGAGGCCGATGCCTGCGGCAAAGGCCAGCCCCATGCCGAGGAATGGCGGATAGTACTTCGGCAGGCGCTGTTCGGCGAAGGAGAAGCCGCCCGCCAGCGATTGCAGGATCAGCGCGACACCGGTGACCAGACCGGCGACAAAACCGCCGCCCGGCAGGTTGTGCCCGCGCAGGAAGATGTAGACGGCGACGGCCAGCGCTAGCGGCAGCAGCGGCCGCATCAGCATCTTGAGGAACAGTGGGTGAGCTTCTTCTGCCCACAGGCGGCCAACGGCATCTTTTGCCGGCGGTGTCAGGCGCAGTTGATCCAGCAGCGCGTGGGCGCCGAGCGCAGCCATGGCCAGCACGGCGATTTCGCCCAGCGTATCAAAGCCGCGGAAATCGACCAGGATGACGTTGACCACGTTGCTGCCACCACCGCCCGGTACCGACTGTTCCAGGTAGAAACCGGAAATGGTACTGAAGGAACTGGTCAGCAGTGCGTAGGTGATGAAAGCCATTCCCAGGCCGATGCCTACCGCAAGGAGGATGTCGCGAGCGATGCGCACACGCGAGGATTCCTTCGGCGAGCTTTGCGGCAGGTAATACAGTGCCAGTAGCATGAGGACGATGGTAACGACCTCGACCGAGAGCTGAGTCAGTGCCAGGTCAGGTGCTGAGAAACGCACAAAGGTCAACGAGACGACGAGGCCGACGATGCCGATCAGCACTACGGCCAGCAGACGGCGATGGTGCAGCAGCGTGGTGCCGATGGTGCCGAGCATCAGGCCTGCCAGAGCGATGAGGGCGGCGATGTCGAATGGAATGCCGGGATTGTGCTGCGGCAGGCTGCCGCCAGTGCTGTAGGCCCAGCCGGCGTAGACCGGCACGAAGGCACAGAGCAGGGCGACATAGCGTTGCAGCGAGCCATTGTCGAGGGCACGAAGTATGCGCTCGGCCTGTTCCACCAGATAGCGGTGCAGGCGTTCGAAACCAGTGCGGCTGTTGAGTGAAGGCAGCTTGTGGTGCCATTCTATCAAGTGACGGCGCATGGCGTAGATACCGACGCCGCCGGCCAGAGCGATCAGGCTCATGACAAAAGCCAGGTTGAAGCCGTGCCAGATCTTGAGGTCGTAGGCAGGCAAGGGAGCCTGCAGGACAGCGCCGGCAGCAGATGCCAGCAAACTGCCGACGGCCCAGGCCGGGAACATGCCCACTACCAGGCACAGCAGCACCAGAATCTCGACCGGAACGCGCATCCAGCGCGGTGGTTCGTGCGGCTGGCGAGGCAGGTCGACAGGCTCGCCGTTGAAGAACACATCGTGGATGAAGCGCACGGAGTAGGCAACGGCCAGTATGCCGGCGATGGTGGCAAAAACCGGCAATAGCAGATGCGCGCCGTCAAAACCGGTGAACAGCACCGCCTCGGTAAAGAACATCTCCTTGCTGAGGAAGCCGTTGAGCAAGGGCACGCCTGCCATTGAAGCGGCTGCCACCATGGCCAGCGTCGCCGTGATCGGCATCAGCTTGAACAGGCCGTTGACGCGGCGCATGTCGCGGGTGCCGCACTCGTGGTCGATGATGCCGGCCGCCATGAACAGCGAAGCCTTGAAGATGGCGTGGTTGATGATATGGAACACCCCGGCGACCACCGACATCGGCGTGCTGAGGCCGAACAGCAGTGTAATCAGCCCCAGGTGGCTGATGGTGGAATAGGCCAGCAGACCCTTGAAGTCGTCGCGGTACATGGCCATGTAGGCGCCATAGACCAGCGTGATGGCGCCAATGGCGCTGACACTGATGAGCCAGGCATCGGTGCCGGACAGCACCGGGAACAGCCGCGCCAGCAGAAAGACGCCGGCCTTGACCATGGTTGCCGAGTGCAGATAGGCGGAAACCGGGGTCGGCGCGGCCATCGCATTCGGCAGCCAGAAATGAAAGGGGAATTGCGCGGACTTGGTAAAGGCTCCGAGCAGTACCAGGGTCAGGATGACCGGATAAAGCGGGTCAGCCTTGATCAGGTCTGCCGCCGCGATGACCGCGCTCAGTTCATAACTGCCGGCGACCTGGCCGAGCAGGATGACGCCTGCCAGTAATGCGAGGCCGCCGCCGCCGGTGACGGCCAGCGCCATGCGCGCAGCGATGCGTGATTCATAGGCATCGGATTTGTAGGCGATAAGCAGGAAGGAGGAAAGGCTGGTGATCTCCCAGAACACCACCATCAGCAGCAAATTCTCCGACAGCACGATACCGAGCATGGCCGACATGAACAGCAGCAGAAAGGCGAAAAAACGCCCAAGCTTGTCGTAATCCGGCAGGTAGTAATGTGCGTAGAGCACGACGAGCATGCCGATACCGAGAATCAGGATGGAGAACAGCATGCCCAGCCCGTCGAGACGGAATCCCAGGTTGAAGCCGAAGGCCGGCAGCCAGTCCAGATGCATGACCACGGTTTGCCCGTCGATCACGCTGGAGAATAGCGGGATGAGCAGTGCGAGTGCCAGTGCCATGACGGCACCGGTGGCAATCGTGGTCGCCTTGCGTCCGTAGGGTTCCGCCAACAATGGCATGGCAACGCCGCCAAAGGCAACCATCAGTGCCAAGGGCAGCAGCAGGGCTGGTGACAGGTGTTCAATCATGCGAGTTGTTATTCAAGGAAGGCATAAGTGACCGGCTTGTTAAGTTTCTTATAGTCAGTTGGCAGGGCTGAGAGGTTCAAAAACTCAGCAAAAATTTCCGTAGCTGCATACCGGTTATGGAAATCAAATGTGAAAAATTCAAAAAAATTATAGCATGGCAAATACATGTGCCCGATGATTGCAGCCACTTGAAATACGTGCAGAATCCCTCATGTAGATAGCAACATAATCTGACAAGTGAAGAGGACAACATGCGCTTCGACAAACTGACTACAAAATTCCAGGAAGCGATTGCGGAGGCCCAGAGCATCGCAGTCGGCAACGACAGCCCGAGCATTGAGGCGCAGCATCTGCTGCAGGCGCTGCTGCAACAGGAAGACGGTAGCACCTCATCCCTGCTGGGCCATGCCGGGGTCAACCTGCTGCCGCTGCGTGCGGCATTGCAACAGTCGATCAAGGACCTGCCCAGAATTGAGAACAATGCCGGCGAGGTATCGATCTCGCGCGACCTCAACAACCTGCTCAACCTGACTGACAAAAATGCACAACAACGTGGCGACAGCTATATCGCCAGCGAGATGTTCCTGCTCGCCCTAGCCGATGACAAGGGCGCGACCGGCAAGCTGCTGAAACAGCATGGCCTGAGCAAGACCGCGCTGGAAAAGGCGATTGAAGCCGTGCGCGGCGGTTCGCAAGTCGACAGTTCCGAAGCCGAGGGTCAGCGCGAGGCGCTGAAGAAATACACGTTGGATCTCACCGAACGTGCCCGTATGGGCAAGCTCGACCCGGTCATCGGCCGTGACGACGAGATCCGTCGTGCCATCCAGGTGCTGCAGCGCCGCACCAAGAACAACCCGGTGCTGATTGGTGAGCCGGGCGTCGGCAAGACCGCCATCGTTGAAGGGCTGGCACAGCGTATCGTCAATGGTGAGGTGCCGGATACCCTGAAGAACAAGAAGGTGCTATCGCTGGACATGGCCGCGCTGCTGGCTGGTGCCAAATACCGCGGCGAGTTCGAGGAGCGCCTGAAATCCGTGCTGAAGGAACTGGCGCAGGATGAAGGCCGCACCATCGTCTTCATCGATGAAATCCATACCATGGTCGGCGCCGGCAAGGCCGAAGGTGCCATGGATGCCGGCAACATGCTGAAACCGGCATTGGCCCGCGGCGAGCTGCATTGCGTCGGCGCCACCACGCTGGACGAATACCGCAAATACATCGAGAAGGATGCCGCGCTGGAACGCCGCTTCCAGAAAGTGCTGGTGGACGAGCCGACGGTCGAGGCGACTATCGCTATCTTGCGCGGACTGCAGGAGAAATACGAACTGCATCACGGTGTCGAGATTACCGACCCGGCCATCGTTGCCGCGGCCGAGTTGTCGCATCGCTACATTACCGACCGCTTCCTGCCGGACAAGGCCATCGACCTGATCGATGAGGCTGCTTCGCGCATCAAGATGGAGATCGATTCCAAACCGGAAGTCATGGACAAGCTCGACCGTCGCCTGATTCAGCTCAAGATCGAGCGCGAGGCGGTGAAGAAGGAAAAGGACGAAGGTTCGCAGAAGCGTTTTGCCCTGATCGAGGAAGAGATCGTGCGTCTGGAGAAGGAATACGCTGACCTCGAGGAAATCTGGAAGTCGGAGAAGGCGCAGGTGCAAGGCAGCCAGCACATCAAGGAAGAGATCGAGAAGATCAGGCTGCAGATGGAAGAAGCCACGCGCAAGGGCGAATGGCAGAAGGTTTCCGAGCTGCAATACGGCAAGCTGCCGGAGCTGGAAGCGCAACTGAAGCAGGCCGCGAGCGCTGAGGCTTCAACCGAGCAGCCACGGCACAGGATGCTGCGTACCGAAGTCGGTGCGGAGGAGATCGCCGAAGTCGTTTCGCGTGCGACCGGCATCCCCGTCTCCAAGATGATGCAGGGTGAGCGTGACAAGTTGCTGACCATGGAAGACAAGCTGCATGAACGTGTGGTCGGCCAGGATGAGGCTGTGCGCCTGGTGTCGGATGCGATCCGCCGTTCGCGTTCCGGTCTTTCCGATCCCAATCGGCCTTATGGTTCCTTCCTGTTCCTCGGCCCGACCGGCGTCGGCAAGACCGAGCTGTGCAAATCGCTGGCGAACTTCCTGTTCGATAGCGAGGAACACCTGATCCGCATCGACATGAGCGAATTCATGGAGAAGCATTCGGTCGCCCGTTTGATCGGCGCGCCACCGGGCTATGTCGGTTACGAGGAAGGCGGCTACCTGACTGAAGCCGTACGTCGCAAGCCGTATAGCGTCATCCTGCTGGACGAGGTGGAGAAGGCGCACCCGGATGTGTTTAACGTGCTGCTGCAGGTGCTGGACGATGGTCGCCTGACCGATGGCCAGGGCCGTACTGTGGACTTCAAGAACACCGTCATCATCATGACCTCCAACCTTGGATCACACATGATCCAGACCATGGCCGGTGACGATTACCAGGTCATCAAGCTGGCGGTGATGGGGGAGGTGAAGACCCACTTCCGTCCAGAGTTCATCAACCGTATCGACGAAGTGGTGGTGTTCCACGCACTGGGTGAAGCGCATGTGAAGTCCATCGCCAGCATCCAGCTGAAGAACCTCTCGGCACGTCTGGCACAGATGGAGATGACGCTGGAAGTCAGCGATGCGGCTTTGGCCGAGATCGCCAATGCCGGTTTCGATCCGATCTACGGGGCACGACCGCTGAAGCGTGCCATCCAGTCCGAGATCGAGAATCCGCTGGCAAAAGAGATTCTCAATGGGAATTTTGTCGCCAAGGATACGGTCAAAGTGGACTACAAGGGTGGCAGGATGCTGTTCAGCAAGGCCTGAGCC
>JAEWTK010000219.1 GCA_023459535.1 Pseudomonadota bacterium | reverse complement strand
GAATAACTACCACACAAGTTGAGAAGCCCATCTTTGAGCCCTCTGTGAACTCTGTGGCTGGAATGTTTTGGCTTTTAGCCTTCGATGACGCCCATCAGGTCTTCTTCGCGCATGACCAGCAGCTCTTCGCCGTCTACCTTGACGGACTGGCCTGCGTATTTGCCGAACAGCACCTTGTCGCCGACTTTGACATCAAGAGGAATCAGCTTGCCGGCCTCGTCTTTCTTGCCAGCGCCGACAGCAATGATTTCGCCTTGATCCGGCTTCTCGGTGGCGGTGTCAGGGATGACGATGCCGGAAGCGGTAGTACGGACTTCTTCCAGTCTTTTGACGATCACGCGATCGTGTAAAGGACGAATCTTCATGTAATGCTCTCCTTGTGATGTATTGAAATGCGCATCGCAGCAAAGGCTGTGATGCGCAACAGAAAATGTAGCTAGACAGGCGTTATTAGCACTCGTGTCTATTGAGTGCTAATAATAAGGGCGGAACCGGATTATTTCAAGTGCGGATGTTTTATTCTGGATGGCGCGTAGCGATCATTGTGCTGACAGATCAAGGTTTTGTGGTCGTGCGGATGAATGACGGCGCGATTTTCATGCCTGCATGCTGCGGCATGAAAATCGGCTTTTAATTTGGCAGTGCCAGACCTTAGTCCAGTCTTTCCTTGATGGCCGATTGGGCCTTGTTGGCTTCGGGGTGGACCAGATTCAGGGCGATGGCCTGATGCAGGTTGTAATCAGCACTTTCCAGCTTGCCCAGTTGCTGCTGTGCCAGCCCCAGTGCGTACCAGGCTTCCGCGCATTCGGGCTGTTCTGTCACCCAGGCCGTGCTGATGGCTTCGAGCGTTTTCCAGTCTTCGGTCTGTATCGGGTGCACGACGCGCATGAAATAGGGGCGCTGGGCTTCCGGAACATCCCAGAATGGTGGTTCGCGCTGTTCTGCCATGGTCTGCATGGGTTGCTCCAGCAGGGGTTTTACCCAGTCGACCGGAATGTTGTAATAAAAGGCGTTGCGCCCCGGGCTTTTCAGCGTGACGAGGCCGACCAGGGTGCCGTCATCCGTGAACAGCGGGCCGCCGCTGCCGCCCATGCGGAAGTCGGCGGTAGCACGGATGATGTTACCGTTGTCGTATGGATAGAGCGCCGTCACCTCGCCGTAGGTGGTCAACGGTTTCTTGGCGTTGTTCGGGAAGCTGATGGTAAATACGGCCTGCTCGTATTGCAGCTGTTTGCTGCTGCCGAGTTTGACAGGCGGCAGGTCCAGTCCCTGGAACTTCAGCAGGCAAAGGTCGTGCTTCCAGTCGGCCTTGATGCCGACCGGTGTGAAGCTCTCGCCATATTTGCTGATACGCACGCCTTGGGCGTTGGCCACGACATGGCAGTTGGTCGCGACATGGTCCTCTGCGACTACGACACCGGAGCCGACGCCGTGATGGCCTTGCGGATTGATGACGTGAATCTTGACGACGGAAGGCTTGAGTTCGTAGACCATGCCGTCAGGTGGTTGCGCTGCTGCGCTGAGCGCGTACAGTGTGCACGCAGCAAACAATATGGAATGCTTCATGACAGTAAATCCCCAGATCGACTATTACTGTGACATCGTTATAGCATCGAAATTCCCGGCATGTCGATAGTGCTGTGTCAGCATGGACTGGAAGCTGATTGAAAACTAGAATGACTGAAAGAGGATGTGCTCAGGCGGAAAGGAACGCGCGATGACGGCAGAGATCAGGAATGCTTCGATTCAGCAGATCAATATCGCCTACAACCCGGTTGAAGACCGGCTGTTGCTGAAGATCGGATTTTCCGATGAGGTCGAACTGGCGGTATGGCTGACCAGGCGTCTGGTCAAATCCCTGTGGCAATTGCTGCAGATGGATGAGGCCATACAGGGCATGGGCGCGGCGGATTCCACAGCGGGTGGGCATATGACGCAAACTGCGGACAAGCTGGCAGTGCCGCAGAAACTGGATTTCACCTCTGAATACAAACAGCGGCAGACGATCAATCAGCATGAAATCCTGTTGGCCAGGGATTGCCATCTGCTGAAGACAGCGAGCCGGCAGACATCGCTGGAGCTGGTTTGCAGCAATGGCCAGACCATCAAGCTGATGCTGACACAGGAACTCACCTTGGCGCTTATCAATATGCTGCAAATGGTCAGCAAGGAAACGGCATGGGAATTGTCTATGGGCTTGCATGCGCCGGTGATGAGCGCCATTCAGACCAGCACTGCCCTGCATTAATCATGCGGACATGGGCATTTTAAAAAAGTTAAGCATTCAGAAAAGTCGAGATGGATAACAAGGATCTTCTGGAAAGAAGCCTGCGCGCAGTCTGGCATCCCTGCACGCTGATGAAGTCACACGAAACCATGCCGTTGGTGCCGATACAGCGGGGCGAGGGCGTGTGGTTATATGACATGGAGGGCAAGCGCTACCTGGATGCGGTCAGCTCCTGGTGGGTCAACCTGTTCGGCCACAATCAGCCGCAGATCAAGCAGGCGATCAGGGAGCAGATGGACGCGCTGGAGCATGTCATCCTGGCCGGGTTCACCCACGAACCGGTGGTCAAACTGTCCGAGCGTCTGGCCGCACTGACCGGGCTCGGTCATTGCTTCTACGCATCCGACGGCGCATCGGCGACCGAGATCGCGCTGAAGATGAGTTTTCATTACTGGCGCAATATCGGCAAGCCTAACAAGACCCGCTTTCTCAGTCTGCAGAATGGCTATCACGGCGAGACGCTAGGGGCGCTTTCTGTGACCGATGTCGCCATTTTCAAGGATACCTACGCGCCCTTGCTGCTGCAAAGCGAACAGATGCCCAGCCCGGACTGGCGGCTGGCGAACGCAGGGGAGAGTGCGGAACAGTATGCCTCGCGTTGCGCCGATACACTGGAACAGCATATTGCGGCACATCATGAGCAAATTGCCGCTTTTATCATTGAGCCGCTGGTGCAATGTGCGGCCGGCATGGCGATGTATTCGCCGCTTTACCTGCAGCGGGCGCGCGACATCTGCAGCCGCTATCAGGTGCATCTGATAGCAGACGAGATCGCGGTCGGCTTCGGCCGCACCGGCACCATGTTTGCCTGTGAGCAGGCGGCTATTCGGCCCGATTTCATGTGCCTGTCCAAGGGCATCACCGGTGGTTATTTGCCGCTGTCTGTCACGCTTTGCACCGAAGATATCTATCAGGCCTTCTACGATGACAGCACGGTGCGCGGCTTTTTGCATTCGCACAGCTATACCGGTAATCCGCTGGCCTGTGCCGCAGCGCTGGCGACGCTGGATATCTTTGAGCGGGATGGAGTGCTGGAGGCGAACCGGCATAAATCGGCGTATATGCAGCAGCAACTGCAGCAGGCGCTGGCCGGCTTGCCGGTCATGCATGTGCGTCAGCTGGGCATGATTGCCGCTTTTGACGTGAAAAGCCGGCGCCAGGATTTTCAGCAGGCTTTCTATCAGGCAGCGCTGACGCGCGGTCTGCTGTTGCGCCCCATTGGCAACACGGTTTACCTGATGCCGCCCTATGTCATCAGCGAAAGCGAGATTGACTGGATGGTCGGCGAGATCGTGCAGTTGCTGCAGGAGTTGGCGATCTGATGGCTTCAATGCTGAAACTCTGTCTTGGCTTGTTTGCGCTGTTGCTGCCGCAATTCACATACGCGCAGTTGCCGGCCGTGGTCGAGCAGGCGCTGATAAAGCAGGCAGTGCCGCTGGATGCAATCTCGGTCTATGTGCGCCAGGTTGAGGCAAATGACAGCCTGATCGCACATCAGGCCGACCGGGCCATGAATCCGGCTTCGACCATGAAGCTGGTGACGACCTATGCGGCGCTGGACCTGCTGGGCCCCGCCTACCGTTGGCGTACGGAGATCTATCGCGATGGCGAACTGGTCGACGGCGTGCTACACGGCAATCTGATCATCAAGGGCTACGGCAATCCTGAACTGATGCAGCATGATATGTGGCGCATGCTGAGCGATTTGCGCCAGACCGGTCTGCGGGATATCCGCGGCAGCCTGATTCTGGACGATACCTATTTCTCCCCCGAACAGGTCGACGCCGGTCTGTTCGACAACGAGCCTTACCGTGCCTATAACGCCATTCCCAATGCGCTGACCAGCAACCTCAATTCCACCAGTTTCAAGTTCTTCAACGAGGGTGGGCGTGTGATGGTGCAGGCCAGCCCGCCGCTGCCGGATATCACACTGGTCAATCAGCTGCAGCCTGCTACCGGAGCGTGCGTCGACTGGCGCAGCCAGTTGCGCTATCAGGTGGAGAGGCAGGGCGCGCAGGCCAGCGTCATGTTTACCGGCAGTTTCCCAGCCAGTTGCGAGGAGAAATATCTGGATCTCAGTCTGTTTGCACATGCGGGTTATACCTATCAGCTGTTCCGTGAGATCTGGCTACAGCTGGGGGGTAGTCTGGCGAACGGCTTCAGGCAGGATGTCTTGCCACCGCAAGCGGTCAGGCTCTCCGTGCATTATTCGCAGCCGCTGGCAGACGTTATCCGGCGCGTCAATAAATACAGCAACAATCTGATGACTCGGCAGCTGTTGTTGACGATTGCGGCCGAGCGCTCAGGGCTGCCCGGTACCGAAACCAATGGTGCCAAGGCAATACAGCTATGGCTGGCAAGCAAGGGGCTGAACTTTCCCGAACTGGTGATCGACAACGGTTCAGGGCTCTCGCGCATCGCGCGCATCAGTGCCCGGCACTTGGGTGAACTGCTGGTGCATGCTTATGCCAGCCCTTTGATGGCCGAGCTGATGTCGTCCTTGCCCTTGCTGGCCGTGGACGGTACTGCGATACGGCGCCTCAACGGTAAGCCGGTGCAGGGTCGGGCGCATATCAAGACCGGTTCGATCGATGGGGTGCGGGCATTAGCCGGTTATGTGCTGGATGAGCAGGGCCGGCGCTGGGTGGTGGTCTTCATTGCCAACCATGCGCGGGCGGGTAATAGCCGTGCCGCCCAGGATGCCTTGCTTGAGTGGGTATATCATCAGCGCTAGCGCAATTTTTGCGCTTTCCTCAAGGCCGGGAGCACGCGGCAAGCCCTTGTTTCGGGTATCATATCAGCAGTTTATTCGGAGTCATTTCATGCAATCAGGCAAATATCTTCTGGCGGTCTTGTTGACGACCGCTTTCGCCGTCAGCGGTTGTCAGGCAGCGACGGAATCATCTAAATCCACCAATCAAGAAGGAACGACCATGACGCAACCGGTTACCGAACTTATCAAAATCGACACGCTGGAAGGCAGCGGCCGTGAAGCCGAGATCGGCTTCAATGTCACCGTGCATTACACCGGCTGGCTGTATGACCCGAGCAAGCCCGACAACAAGGGCCAGAAGTTTGACAGCTCGGTTGATCGCGGCGAACCGTTCATCTTCTACCTCGGTGGCGGTCAAGTCATCCAGGGCTGGGATCAGGGTTTTGCCGGCATGAAGATTGGCGGCAAGCGTACGCTGATCATCCCACCAGAAATGGGCTACGGCGCGCGCGGCGCCGGTGGCGTGATTCCACCGAATGCCACGCTGGTGTTCGATGTAGAAC
>JAEWTK010000218.1 GCA_023459535.1 Pseudomonadota bacterium | reverse complement strand
GTCTACATGCGGGGCGACTTTACTGACCAGTGCAACTGTTGCGTCAAAATCCAGTGAGTCTAATGCCATTTGGGTTAGTGCCACGATAATTCCTCCACTCTAAATAACAAGGGTTGTGCGGTTTTGTTTTGTTAACCGCGTAATGATACATTTTTTCTGGATTTTGGGGGAATTTTCGTATTTTTCGGCGATAAACCCATAAATCGCCAGAATTTATATAGATTCCAGCGAGCTTATGTTCTTGCAAGAGCCAACATGATCGAATCGGCTAAGACAATATCTCACGCAAAGCCATCAGCAATTGCTGATTCTGACTGTCGGTACCGATAGTGATGCGCAGATAAGGCGCGATGCGGGCAGGCTTGCTGAAGTGCCGGACAATGATACTGCGATCACGCAGCTTTGCCGTCAGTTCAGTACCTTCTCGCTCAGCATGTCGGGCAAAAATGAAATTGGCGCCGGAAGGGAGCACATCAAAACCAAGTTTGCGCATTTCGGAAACCAGAAGCTCACGCGAAGCGATGACCTTCTGCCGGGTCATCTCGAAGTATTCAACATCTTCCATCGCCGCCACGGCACCGGCCAGCGCCAAACTATCGACCGGGTACGAATTGAAGCTGTCCTTGACGCGAATCAACCCTTCAATCAGATCCTGATGCCCGAGCGCATAGCCGACACGCAAGCCGGCCAATGAACGCGCTTTGGACAGCGTATGCGTGACCAGCAGATTGGGGTAGCGATCAATCAACCCAACGGCGGACTCGGCACCAAAATCCACATAAGCCTCATCGATAACGACAACAGATTCCGTGTTGCCCTGCAACAGGCGCTCTATGTCAGCCAAGGGCAATGGCATGCCGGTCGGTGCATTGGGATTCGGAAAAATGATACCGCCATTGGGCTTCAGATAATCATCGATATCGATCTCAAAACGCTCGTTTAGCGCAATGGTTTCGTAGGCTATGCCATACAGCCCGCAATACACCGGATAGAAACTGTAACTGATATCAGGGAACAGCAAGGGCGCCCGATGCTTGAGCAAAGCCTGGAACACATGCGCCAGCACCTCATCAGAACCGTTGCCGACAAAGACCTGCTGCGCCTGCAAGCCATGGAAATTGGCAATCGCAGTTTTCAGGTGGTCGGAATTAGGGTCGGGATAGAGTCGCAGCGACTCTCCTACGGCAGCACGCAAGGCTTCCAGCACCTTGGGGCTGGGACCGTAGGGATTCTCATTGGTATTGAGCTTGACCAGATTACTGAGCTTGGGCTGCTCGCCTGGCACATAGGGTGTCAAACCATGCACCACTTCACTCCAGTAGCGACTCATGGATTGGCCTAGTCTTTCAAACGATACTCGGCGGAGCGGGCGTGTGCCTGCAAACCTTCACCATAAGCCAGCGTTGCAGCGACCTTGCCCAGTTTTTGCGCACCGGCAGATGAGACCATGATCAGGCTGGAACGCTTCTGGAAATCATAGACACCCAGCGGCGAAGAGAAGCGCGCCGTGCGCGAGGTCGGCAACACATGATTGGGGCCGGCACAGTAATCACCAAGCGCCTCGCAGGTATTGCGCCCCATGAAAATGGCGCCAGCATGCTTGATCTTCTTGCTGTATGCCAATGGGTCGTCAACGGACAACTCCAGATGCTCGGGTGCTATATAGTTCGCTATCAACGCAGCTTCATCCATGTCCCGCACCTGAATCAGCGCACCGCGACCTTCCAGCGAAGTACGGATGATCTCCTTGCGCGGCATTTCCTCAACCAGCCGCGCTATGCTCGCTGTGACCTTGTCAAGAAATTCGGCATCAGGTGACAACAGGATGGATTGCGCCAGTTCATCGTGTTCGGCTTGCGAGAACAGATCCATGGCAATCCAGTCTGGATCGGTCTTGCCGTCGCAAATCACCAGAATCTCGGATGGACCCGCCACCATGTCGATACCGACGACACCGAACACACGACGCTTGGCGGCTGCGACATAAGCATTGCCCGGACCGACGATCTTGTCCACCTGCGGCACGCTTTGGGTTCCATAAGCCAGTGCTGCCACGGCCTGTGCACCGCCGATGCAGAACACGCGATCGACGCCGCATATCGCTGCGGCAGCCAGTACCAGCTGATTCTTCTCGCCAGCTGGGGTCGGCACCACCATGATCAACTCTTCAACCCCCGCCACCTTGGCTGGAATCGCATTCATCAAAACGGAGGACGGATAGGCTGCCTTGCCGCCCGGCACATAAAGGCCGACGCGGTCGAGCGAAGTAACCTGCTGGCCGAGCAAGGTGCCGTCCTCTTCGGTATAGGACCAGGAAGACATCAACTGCTTCTCGTGGTAGCCACGTACGCGATCTGCGGCTTCCTGCAAGGCCTGACGCTGTTCTGCCGGCAGGCTGGCGAGTGCCTGCTGCAGTTCTGCCTGGGAGAGTTCCAAGGCATTCATGTCAGCGGCGTCGAGGCGGTCGAATTTGCGTGTATATTCCAGCACGGCCCGGTCGCCGCGCAGTTTCACATCTCGCAGAATATCGGCAACAACTACATCGACGCTGTCATCCTGCGCCGTATCAAAAGCCAGCAGCGCCTTCAGTGCCTGCTCAAAATCCTGGTCGGTTGTCGAATAACGTCTGATCTTCATTTGATCTTCATTTCCTTTGGTTCTGCTTGAGGTCCTGCTTGATTGGTATTCATTTCCCGGCGCTCTTTTTGCTTTCCACCGCACGGGCAAAATCATCCATGATCGGCTGCAACAAATTACGCTTGAGTTTTAGGGAAGCCTGATTGACGATGAGCCTGGAGCTGATCTCGCCCACCTCTTCCACTGCCTTCAGATTATTGGCACGCAACGTGCCGCCGGTACTGACCAGATCAACAATCGCGTCCGCCAATCCGACCAGCGGGCCAAGCTCCATCGAACCATACAACTTGATGAGATCGACATGCATGCCCTTGTCGGCAAAATGCTCGCGCGCGGTTTTCACGTATTTGGTCACGACCTTGAGCCGCGCACCCTGACGGATGGACCCGAAATAATCGAAATCCTCACGCACGGCAACCATCATCCTGCATCGGGCAATCTCCAGGTCCAGTGGCTGATAGAGCCCCTGACCGCCATGCTCGTTCAATACATCCTTGCCGGCGATACCCAGGTCGGCAGCGCCATATTGCACATAAGTCGGCACATCGGTCGCACGCACGATAATCAGCCTGACGTCATCCCGGTTGGTCGGCAGGATCAGTTTGCGCGAAGTCTCCGGATCCTCCAGCGCTGTAATGCCGGCAGCAGCCAGCAACGGCGTGGTTTCCTCAAAGATTCGGCCTTTGGATAAGGCAATCGTTATCATGTTTTTCCTGTCAGTGCACCCGACGCACAGTGGCGCCCAGTGCCGTCAATTTTTCTTCCAATCGCTCATAGCCACGATCCAGGTGATAGATGCGCTCGATCGTGGTTTCTCCGCGCGCAACCAATCCGGCCAGCACCAAACTGGCAGAGGCACGAAGATCGGTCGCCATGACGGTCGCACCGTCAAGATACTCGACGCCATGCACGACCGCGGTATTGCCTTCGACGTCGATATGGGCCCCAAGCCGTTGCAACTCCTGCACGTGCATGAACCGATTTTCGAAGATCGTCTCCACCACGCTGGCACTACCTTGCGCCACTGTATTCATGGCCATGAACTGCGCCTGCATATCAGTCGGAAAGGCCGGGTGCGGTGCCGTACGGACATTCACCGATTTCAGCTTCTGACGACCGGTCACCGTGATGGTGCTGGCATCGCACTCGACGCTGGCACCGGCCTCACGCAGTTTTTCAATGACGGCATCCAGCAGATCGGCACGCGCGTTATGTAATTTTACATGACCTCCGGTCATTGCAGCGGCCACCATATAAGTGCCCGCCTCAATCCGGTCGCAGACTATCTGATGCTGCGCGCCGTGTAATCGCTCAACACCATGAATAGTAATCACATCCGTGCCGGCCCCCTCGATTCTGGCACCCATCTTGATCAGACATTCCGCCATGTCGACCACTTCCGGCTCGCGCGCGGCATTTTCCAGCACGGTTGTGCCTGCTGCCAGCGTTGCCGCCATCATCAGATTCTCGGTACCGGTCACCGTCACCAGATCCATGAAGACACGTGCGCCCTGCAATCGCCGATCAGGCAGGTTTGCGGTAGACGCCTCGATATAACCATGTTCGATATGAATCTCCGCGCCCATGGCTTTCAGACCTTTGATATGCAGGTCGACCGGCCGCGAGCCGATCGCGCAACCGCCCGGCAGGGAGACTCGGGCATGCCCGAATCGGGCCAGCAGGGGACCCAGCACCAGGATGGAAGCACGCATGGTCTTCACCATCTCGTAGGGTGCCTCGTGCGACACGATATTGGCTGCATCCAGCGCCACCGCTCCTGGCGGTCCTGCCGTCACCTTGACGCCCAGATGTTCAAGCAGGCGGTAAGTCGTATTGACATCACGCAAGGCCGGGACACTGGAAAGCTCCAGCGGTGTTTCTGCCAGCAGCGATGCGCAGATGATGGGTAGGGCGGCGTTCTTGGCACCGGAGATCGTGACATCGCCGTGCAAGGGCGTGCCACCGACAATGACCAGTTTGTCCAATTAGCCCGCTACTTCCTGCAGTATCTTCTGCAATTCACCCTGTTCATAAAGGCTGCGCATGATGTCAGCACCACCAACAAACTCGCCCTTGATGTAAAGCTGCGGGATGGTCGGCCAATTTGCATACTGCTTGATGCCGTCACGTATTGCCGGATCCGCCAGCACATCGACAGCGACAAAATCCTTCAGGCCACAGGCCTGCAGAATCTGCACCGCCAGACCGGAAAACCCGCATTGCGGAAATTTGGGGCTGCCCTTCATATAGAGCACCACCGGGTTTGACGTGACCTGATTCTTGATTAATTCCTGTGTATCCATTCTCTGACTCTCCAAATTTTGTTTAACTTGCCTGATATTGTTGCCAGGCTTCGGGGGTAAATGTGCGCATCGAAAGCGCGTGTATTTCTTCCCGCATACGATCGCCCAGGGCTTGATATACCAGTTGATGCTGTTGCACCATGTTCCTGTCGGCAAACTGCGGGCTGACGATCACCGCTTCAAAATGCTGACCGTCGTTACCCTGCACCTTGACGTAATCACAGGCCAGCCCATGCCTGATATAAGCTTCCACTTCCGTTGCACTCAACATAATCTTGACCTTGTCGCTATCCGCGTAATTTGTAACCGGATTTCAGCATGTGTAAAGCCAGCCATGATATGGCAAGAAAGCTCAGTACAACAATGCTCAAACTTACCGCTGGCGGCATATCACTCACCCCAAAAAATCCGTACCTGAATCCGTCAATGATATAGAAGAAAGGATTCAAATGAGACACTTCCTGCCAGAAAGGCGGCAGCGAATGTATCGAATAAAAAACGCCTGACAGGAATGACAGCGGCATGATGATGAAATTCTGAAACGCCGCCATCTGATCGAATTTATCCGCCCACATTCCGGCAATAATGCCGAATGCCCCAAGCAATGCGCTGCCCAGAATGGTAAATGCCAGCACCATCAGAGGATGGATAATCGGCAGATCGATAAAAAGAATCACGACCAGGTAAATACCCAGCCCCACCACGAGACCGCGCGCTATGGCTGCAGCCAAAAATGCCAGAAAGAATTCCAGATAGGAAATCGGCGTCAGTAGCACAAACACCAGATTGCCCATAACCTTGGATTGAATCAGGCTGGACGAACTGTTGGCAAAGGCATTTTGCAGCACCGACATCATGATCAGGCCCGGTATCAGAAAGGAGGTGTAATTGACGCCATGCACCTGTACCCGGCCTTCCAGCACATGCGAAAAGACCATCAGATAAAGCAAGGCAGTCATCACCGGCGCAGCCACGGTCTGAAAGCTGACGCGCCAGAATCTGAGCAACTCCTTCTTGAACAGGGTCCATGGACCGCGCATTTCTCTCGAGATCAGATTCATGGCTGGCCTACCAGATCAACAAACACATCTTCCAGATCGGCTTCTATCAGTTGCATGTCTTCCACCACGATATTCGCCTCGCGTATCTGCGATAGCACACGCTCAACCTGCGCCGCCTCGGTCAGGGCCAACATATACTCGTTACCCTCTTCGTGGCGCAACAATGGGCGCAACGCCTCAGGCAGAGCCGCTGCAAGCTTCAATCTAAGATTCTTGCCGGGTATCTTCTTCAACAGATTCGCTGTACTGTCCAGCGCGATAATTTGCCCCTGCTTCATCATGGCCACGCGAGAACACAAGGTCTCGGCCTCTTCCAGGTAATGCGTGGTGAGTATGATCGTATGTCCTTCGCGATTCAGTCGCTTGATGAATTCCCACATCATCTGACGCAACTCGACATCGACACCTGCGGTTGGCTCATCCAGCACAATGACGGGTGGCTTGTGCACCAACGCCTGAGCAATCAACGCACGGCGCTTCATACCCCCGGAAAGCTTGCGCATATTGGTGTGCGCCTTGTCTGCCAACCCCAGACACTCGATAATTTCGTCTACCCAGGCGTCATTTTCCGGACCCAGTCCGAAATAACCCGCCTGAAAGCGCAGCATCTCGCGCACATTGAAGAACGGATCAAACACCAATTCCTGCGGCACCACGCCCAGTGCATGCCTGGACTGTCGATATTGCGTCTGCACATCGAAACCCATTACCGACAACTGCCCGCTGGTCGGGCGGATCAATCCCGCCAGCAGGTTGATCAGGGTCGACTTGCCGGCACCATTAGGCCCGAGCAAGGCAAAGAACTCGCCCTGTTCGATCGTCAGGTCGATGCCCTTGAGGGCCTGCAGGTTGCCATAATGCTTTTGCACCTGCTCAATTTTAATTGCGGGGATCATTCGGAATACGAGGCCTCAGCCCCAAAAAAATCAATGGCTAGCCGCGGAATCAGCGGCTAGCGGCAGGAAATCCAGAACACCGTAAAGTGACGCCAGACTGACCAGATTCGCTGGCAGGTTACTGAAAGTGAGGGTACATTGATTGGCGTGAGCCTGACGCACCCACTCAAAAAGCAGACTGATCGCTACCGATTCAACATCCGTCACGCCGGACAAGTCAACTTCCAGTGTCCTGGAACCATCGACCGCGAGACTCTGCGCCAGCAGTTGCTCAACATCATCCAGCAGCAAATTGCCGCTGACCAGCCATCTTCCATCGTTTTGAGTAATATCAACCACGGCAGTCATTTCTTGGAGCGTCAGACGCCAGCTGCCCGGTTCTTCTCGACCAGTCGCTGAATCAAGCCATCCATGCCACCAACTTGACGAATCTCGTTATTGAACTGGCTGCGGTAGTTCGTCACCAGACTGACATCCTCAATCACGATGTCAAATACCTTCCAGCCGTTCGGGCCTTTTTCCAGTGTGTAATCAAGACCGATAGGCTGACCGCCAGGCTGCAGAATTCTGGTTTTTACCGTCGCTCTGGTAGCATCCGGCTGCAAACGGAACGGCAGATACTCTATGGTCTGATTCTGATATTTGGAAAGGGCGCTGGAGTAAGTGCGCAACAGGAGACTGCGGAATTCCTTCTGGAATTGCGCCTTTTGCTCATCAGTGGCATTCGCCCAGTTCCTGCCCAAGACCAACCGGCATACGCGCTCAAAATCGAAGTTGGGCAGGATCTTGGTTTCCGCCAGATCAAATATCTTCTTCTGATCACCAGCCTGGATATCCTTGTCATTTTTGACAATTTCCAGGACCTCATCCGCAGTCTTTTTGACCAGCACATCCGGGGCAACAACCTCTGCCATACTCAGCGAG
>JAEWTK010000217.1 GCA_023459535.1 Pseudomonadota bacterium | reverse complement strand
GGCTGCGCAGGTTGATATCCAGGAAGCGCGGACATTTGCTGTCCGCGAGGAATTTGTCCAGTGCCAAACGTGACTCCATGCCTCTTTGTGCCAGCGTGCCGAAATACACCAGTTCCGGTTTGATTGACATGATCATCATGTGGGTGACACCGGCATGAATGTGGTCGTAGGCCTGATCCGGCAGAATCTCGAAGCTGTGCCCGCCGTCTTTCATGTGTACCTGCACTTGGCCCGTCGGGTAGGTGGGGTCGCACTGGATGCCGGTTTTGTCCATGCCCAGCCTGTCCATCTCTCGTAGCAGATCATCGCGTAAGGCGTCGTTGCCGGTACGGCTGATCATGACAGGATGTAGTCCAAAAGCCTGCAAGTGACGCGCGACATTGAACGGCGCGCCGCCCAGCACGCTCTGGTCCGGGAAAATGTCGGCAAGTACTTCGCCGAACAGGGCCACGGTTTTTTGATGTTTTTCGGTGGTGGCTGATGCCAATGTTTTTCCTTTCTGCAGGCTAAACATGCATTGCCGGCGCAGCCGGCGTAAAAATCCTAATGTGAAGACAGCGGCTTCATTGCATCCGCTTCATCCTTGAGTTTCATCTTGCCGATCAGTTTTTCAAGGCTGCCCTGAAGTTGCACCAGATCCGCTATCGATAACCGGTCGATGGCTTCTGTCAGAACGCCGCGTGGCGAATCGGGCGCCTTTTTGACGATTTCCCGGCCGGCTTCGGTCAGGTAGAGCCGGACTACACGTTGGTCCTGATCTTCACGCTTCTTGCTGATCAGGGCTTTTCTTGCAGTTTTCTCAATCAGGTTGCTGGTTGTGGATTGATGGATAGCCAGCTTACCGGCCAGCTCGGATACTTTCAGCCCCGGCGTCTTGTGTAGCTCCCACAACACCCACAATTGCGAGCTGC
Organism: Pseudomonadota bacterium; assembly: GCA_023459535.1. Classification (GTDB taxonomy): domain Bacteria; phylum Pseudomonadota; class Gammaproteobacteria; order Burkholderiales; family Methylophilaceae; genus UBA6140. The sequence goes on along the minus strand of JAEWTK010000217.1, from coordinate 2,640 downwards.
TGATGCCGCACTGTTCCTCGACCTGTTTGAAGTGTTTCTTGACCGAGTTGAAGATGATGCGGAAATCCTTCAGCGCGGAGGAGGCCAATTGTTCATGGTTGGTTTCTGGAAGCTGTTGCGTATGTCCGATGGAAGCGTTCATGGAACATGATTATGCCATTAAAAATACATTGATACAAATATAGTTTGTGCAAATGTATTTATGTGGTTTGTTGTCATATTGGTTTGCAGATGTGGAAATCGGGCTTGAAAAAGGCAATCAGCCACAGAGATCACAGAGGCCACAGAGTAAAAGCATCACCTGCGATTTCAGATAGAAGCACCAACAGGGTAGCAGCAGTTTTTTTGGTTTTCTCTGTGAGCTCTGTGTCCTCTGTGGCAAAAATTGATGTTTCGGCAAGTATTCAGGCGGCATCGTTCAGTACTGGTAAAGCAGTTCCTTTGAGATGCTGCCATAACCGGCCTGGGTCAGTAGCGCACGCTCGATGTAGCGGCTGACCTGGCTTCTGAAGGTTGGCACGATATCCGCTTCGTGAAAGACATGCGGGAACTTGCCGGCCAGCCAGGCATAGAGGCTGATGTCCTGACTCAGTGCCTCGGCTTCTTCCAGATGCTTGGGACTGCTCGACCTGAGCCAGTCCATTTCCGGCGGCAGGTTTCTGGCTAGGCCCTTGCACACGCTTTGCACGCAGGCGAGGAAATAATCGCTTTCATGCGGTTTGTCCAGCGAGATCGGGGCACAGGACAGGATGAATTTTTCGCGTAGCGACAGGTCAGGTGCGATTTGGTCTATCCACTGACCGAGCTGGATATGGGCGGACATGTCGGCCGTCTGGAACAGGCTGCTCTTGAGCCGGACCCGTTCCGCAAAGAATGACAGCAACTCGCCCAGCTTGTCCGTATGCAGCATGCCGGAAAGCACCTCGACATGGCCGAAGAACGGCGAGATCGGCAATCGCTGCAGGTCGGAGATGTCCGAAGCATAGAGTGCGTGTTCCAGATGCAACAGTTCATCCTGCTCGAAGGCGTTGACGAAACCGGTCGGATAGATGCCGTAACGTCCGGCGCGGCCGGCGATCTGTCTGGCTTCGGTCGGATTGAGCCGGCGGTTGGCAACACCATCGAATTTTTCCACGGTGGAAAATATCACGCGGCGAATGGGCAGGTTGAGGCCCATGCCAATGGCATCGGTCGCTACCAGAATATCCGCCTCGCCGCTATTGAAGCGCCTGGCCTCGGTGCGGCGCACTTCCGGCGACAATGCGCCGTAGATGGTGGCGACGCCGAAGCCCCATTGGCGGATACGAGCGGCCAGCGTCAGTACATCCTTGCGCGTGAAGGCGATGACGGCATCACCTTTTTGCAGTTTGCCTTTCAGGCGCCAGCGGTTGTAACGGTCGCCGCACAGTGCCAGTTCCTCCAGCACCAGCGGCGTCTTGCGCTCCAGATGACTGATGTCATAAGGCTCATCCAAGGCGTCGAGCAGGCGGGTGCAGGCGCCCATGACGGCATGTGAACCGCACAGGTAGACTTCGTGCGCCGGCGCGCCGACGATGGCAGCTGTCCATGCATGGCCGCGATGCTCATCCTGTAGCATCTGGATCTCGTCGATGACGGCCACGTCGACTTCCTGATGCGGGTTCATCATCTCGACGGTGGATGCAGTATGTCTGGCACCGGCCACCATGACGCGTTCCTCGCCGGTCACCAGGTTGCATGGCACTCCGGCTTCCATCAGGCGGTCGCGGATTTCCATCGCCAGCAATCGCAGCGGTGCCAGATAGACCCCGGAATCTGCCTGTTGCAGAGCCATCAGCGCATCATAGGTCTTGCCGGAGTTGGTCGGCCCGATCTTGAAATGGATGCTGCGCTGCAGACTGCGGGCCAGCGCATAAGTGGCGGGAAAGTGCTCCAGCGCCAAGGCGTCGGTCGCCCGCTGCGACAGATTTTTTACGTTTGAAACCATTTGAGCAGGATATCTGACAAAGCATGAGCACTTGTAGTGAAATTCAACAACATCAGGAGCACGGTATGGAGAATAATGAAGTTGTGAGCAGGCAGTTGGATGCAATCAAATTCGAACTGGTTAAAATCGGTAAAAGTCTGAGGCTGGTTTATGGCATAGTGGCCATATTCGCATGCCTGTATTTTGGGTTGATGATTTATTTGCTGTTGTCTTGATCGAAGGATGGCGACAGCAGGCAGGATAATAATAAATTCAGGTCTTCATTTTCAGATTTAGCTCATTTTTGGATTGAATAGAGGGAACTATGTCACAAGCAACAGTATTGATCACCGGCGCCAATCGCGGCCTCGGTCTGGAATTTGCCAAACAGTACGCCGAGGCAGGCTGGCAGGTGATTGCCTGCTGCCGCTGGCCGGAGGAGGCGAAAGAACTGCAGGCGCTGGCCGAGCGCTCGGGCGATCAGATCGAGATTCATCAGCTGGATGTGGCGGATTTTGAGGAAATCGACGCGCTGGCGCTGATATTGCAGGGCAGGGCAATCGATGTGTTGATCAACAATGCCGGTGTCTATCCGCAAAGCGATTTCGGCAATGTGAATTACGAGGCCTGGGCGGAAGCTTTCCATATCAACAGCATGGCGCCGATGAAGATGGCGGAGGCATTTGCCGGTCATG
>JAEWTK010000216.1 GCA_023459535.1 Pseudomonadota bacterium | reverse complement strand
GGGAACGGACAACACCGCCAGCGCCGCGGCGGCTGGCAATGCCAGAATAAAAGTCAGGCGCAGGCCCCAATCCAGCAACTGTGAATACTCGCCATCCGACTTGTCCGCGAACGACTTCGACAGGCTGGGTAGCAGTATGGTACCCAGCGCCACCCCCAGCAGACCTGTCGGAAACTCCATCAGACGGTCAGCGTAATAAAGCCATGAAACGCTGCCTGCCACCAGGAAAGAGGCGAATATCGTATTGATCAACAAGGAAATCTGCGCAATCGAAACTCCGAACACGGCCGGGCCCATCAGCTTCAGGATGCGCCAAACGCCTTCATCCTGCAGATTGAGGCTGAAACGCGGCAGCATGCCGATCCTGACCAGAAAGGGAATCTGGAACGACAACTGCAGCACGCCGCCGACGAACACCGCCCAGGCCAGCACCTTGACCGGTGGATTGAAATCATCGGCAAAAGCCAGCGCAGCGATGATGAACGCCACGTTGAGCCAGACCGGCGTAAAGGCCGGCACGGTGAATTTGCCGTAGGTGTTGAGCAGGCCGCCGGCCAGCGACACCAGCGAAATGAACAGGATATAAGGGAAAATAATGCGTAGCAGATCGATGGTCAGACCGAACTTTTCCGGGTCACTGGCGAAGCCGGGCGCACTGATGTAGACGATCAGGGGCGCGGCAACGATGCCGATCAGCGTCACCACAACCAATGCCAGACCCAGCAGCGTTGCAACATGGTTGACCAGTGACTGCGTAGCCTCCTGCCCGCGCTGGTTCTTGTATTCGGCCAGAATCGGCACAAATGCCTGTGAGAACGCCCCTTCGGCGAACAAGCGACGCAGCAGATTGGGAATCTTGAATGCCACAAAGAAGGCGTCGGTATAGATGCCGGCGCCAAACACCCGGGCAATGAGCAGATCGCGCACAAAGCCCAATATGCGCGATAAAAATGTCATACTGCCGACCGCAGCGAGTGCTTTCAGCAGATTCATACGGCCATTGTCTTCAAGAATTGCATTGAGGCTTGATTCGATTGAATTTTAAGAATGCGGGATTTTAGCATGCCCATCTGCCTGCCCTCTATTTCGCCTCGGGACTCTCTGATTAATTGGGGGGGCGGGATGAAGTGCAACCGCATAGGTCATGCCCATCAAGTGCCCGCTCCTGCGTCGCGACCTTGATGCCACCAGGCGCACGAAGCGCAGAACACGAGACATATCTAATAGATAGGCGAGTGTTCGAGCATCGCGCAACGCAGCAATTCGCCCGCGCAGCTATTTAAGCAGAGGCTCCCTTGCAATTCGGAATAAAAAAAGCTATTATGCACGGCTTCGTATTTTGATACCCCAGTTAGCGCTGAATTTCAGTCAACTGGTCACTGAATTAACTGGAAACTAGGAACAATTATGGCAAATACCGCACAAGCAAGAAAACGTGCCCGTCAAGCAGTAGCAGTAAATGCGCACAACTCAAGCCTGCGCTCTACACTACGCACAGCGATCAAGAAGGTCGTGAAGGCAGTTGAAGCTGGCGATAAAGCAGCTGCAACCGCAGCATTTGCTGCCAATGTCAGCGTCATCGACCGTATCGCTGACAAGAAGATCATTCACAAGAACAAAGCTGCTCGTCACAAGAGCCGCCTGAGCGCTGCCATCAAGGCAATGGCTTAAGCCAACAAGCTCTAGTAACAAAAAAAAGACAGTAATAAAAAAGCCGAACATGATGTTCGGCTTTTTTATTACCTGCAATTGCCTACCCACTACGGACAAACCTGCACCCTTCCAGCCGCAAGTCATACCTGACCAGTTCAATCGCCCTGCTTTGCACTTTTCAACTCCGGCTTCAATGACTGTCCATTCTCGATTTTCTGCTGTATCTCGATAACCGCATTTTCAATTGCAACAAAACGCTCAGGAGTTGTCGGGTGTGAAGACTTCATGGTGATTGCCCTGGAGTTTGTCGTTGCCATCCTACGCCAGAAATTGGGGGCATCACCAATTGGATATCCTGCTTTCGCCATGAAATAAAGGCCGACATAATCCGCCTCCTGTTCAAACTCAACAGAATAGACGCTTGCACCGGCATTTGAACCGATCTTGCTAAAATCACCGCCGGTATTGACGCCTCCGGCTGCTGCAGCCACATCCAGCACCAAACCCAGCAAACCGCCTACCATGGCATTTTTCTGCTTGGCGTCAACATGTCTCATGGCGTTATGCGCCAGCTCATGACTGACTACGAGCGCTACCTCCTCATCACTGCGGAAGAAATCCATCATGCCCTTGTAGATCACGATGTTCTTCCCATCGGCATAGGCATTCTTCACATCGTCAGGCGACAGGTGTACCCGGAAGTCACAAGCCTGGCTATGCGTAATGGAAAACTTGCGTTCTTCCGAGCCACGCCGCACGACCAATTCAACTGGTACCCCGGCCTTGCCCTGCACCGTCAGGTTCTCCAATACCTTGACGGAAGCGCCCTTGCCAGCCGGGGCTTCCCAGCCATTGATTGAGACCAAGGTATCGCCTTCCGCCAGTCCAGCCGCCGCTGCCGGAGAGTCTGAGGCAACGGAAGAAACACTGACAGACGTACCCAACCCGAACTTCGATTCGACAACATCGTGCCATTCCTTGCCGAAGTTTTCGTTGTTCCACACAGTAAAACCGTAATAGGGTCCGACCTGATCGGCACACAAATCCGCCCCACTCACCACAATTCTGGAAGCCACATTCTGCAAACGCCGGTAAGCCTGGATATATTCCTCAATCACCATCTCACGCTGTTTTCGTGCTTCCACCTTAGCGCTATCCGAATCCACGGAGGGCATGCGTGTTTGAGGTGAAGTACAGCCAGCCAAAACAATCAAAGAAATATTCAGCAGCAAGAGAATACGCAAGTTCACCTCCATTCAGTCTCAATCCTTAATCTTACCCGGCCTCCCGGATTTTCCGGGTGTCGAGCGCAGGCCCAATGCTGCTGACACTTGTTCAGCGAAACGCTCATTCCCCAAAGCATAGTTGCCGTTGGTCGCACGACGTATTTCATCGACAAGACCCGGTTCCAATTCGTAACGAAAAAGTTCGCGGTAGGCTGCCTGCCTGGTAGCAGCATTGAATCCAAGTGACTCATAGATCAGATGCGGATTTAATAATTCGTCATACTCGCCTTGCGCGTTTGATCGATAACTTGACCATCGATATTCCGCAGGATGCTCCACCATACCGGCGCGTATCGGGTTTAACTCAATGTAGCGTTGGCAAGCCAGCAGATAGGTTTCCTCCTGCATCAAGCAAGAACGGAAACGCCCCTCCCAAAGGGTGCCACTGCGCCAGTAGGTACGATTCACATATTGCACATACCGCTGACCCAGGGCTTTCATCAAGGCCCCTGGCGCAGCGGCCTGATCAGCCGATAACAGCAAATGCACATGATTCGTCATCAGCACATAGGCATGTACCCGGCACCCGGTCTCATCTGCATATTCTGTCAGCCAATCCAGATAGAATCGGTAATCCTCATCGGCAAAAAAGCATGCTTGACGGTTGTTGCCGCGTTGGATTAGATGAACTGGCACCTTAGGTAGTGTAAGGCGTGCGCGACGGGGCATTGCCAGCTCCAAGCCAATAGGTTAGTACAGTGTATCAAAGTTAAACCGTGGTCTGTCCCCTATTATTCATAAATCAACTCTTGCCCATATTAACTGCCGCCTCAGTAAGGGTCGTTTGGTGCTGGAG
>JAEWTK010000215.1 GCA_023459535.1 Pseudomonadota bacterium | reverse complement strand
TGGCTGGCCTGAGTCAAATTTATGCCTGTATGACGGCAGCTGGCGCCGGTGCTCCGGCAGAGACTGTCAGCACTTCGTAACCGGTTTCAGTCACCAGTACCGTATGCTCCCATTGGGCTGACAGGCTGTGATCCTTGGTGAAGATGGTCCAGCCGTCATTCAGCTGTTTGATGTCGCGCTTGCCGGCATTGATCATGGGTTCGATGGTGAAGATCATGCCAGCCTGCAGCTTGAGGCCGCTGCCGGGTCTGCCATAGTGCAATACCTGTGGATCTTCGTGGAATTTCTTGCCAATGCCGTGACCGCAGAACTCGCGCACAACACTGTAACCGTTTTTTTCGGCGTAGGACTGTATTGCGTGGCCGATATCGCCCAACGTGGCACCCGGTTTGACCTTGGCGATGCCTAGCCACATGCAGTCATACGTGATGTCGCACAGGCGCTTGGCTTGGATTGACGGTTCGCCGACGCAGAACATGCGGCTGGTATCACCGTGATAGCCGTCCTTGATGACGGTAATGTCCAGATTGACGATATCGCCGTTCTTCAGCACCTTTTCGCCTGGCACGCCATGGCAGATCTGGTGGTTGACCGAAGTGCAGATGGATTTGGGGTAGGGTGCATGGCCCGGTGGCGCATAATTCAGCGGGGCTGGAATGGTCTTTTGCACATTGACCATGTAGTCGTGGCACAGCTTGTCGAGTTCGCCCGTGGTAACGCCGGGTTTGACGTGAGGAGTGATAAAATCCAATACTTCCGAGGCCAGTTTGCCTGCCACGCGCATTTTTTCAATATCGGTGTTGTTCTTGATGGTAATCGCCATAATGCTTTTGAGTGGCTCCGAAAGCCTAATTTTCCTTGAATCCAGACAGATGCTTATGGTAGCATATTGCACCCATTTGGCAGGAATCATCCTGTCGAGTGGGAATCTGCACACATTCCCCGTACAGGGTGCCATCTCAGCTGGCTGAATTTCAGCTTGATCGGTGTTGTTGGGAGTGTGGAAGCATTAACCCTTACTGGAGACTATTATGTCCGTAACCATGCGTCAAATGTTGGAAGCCGGAGTTCACTTCGGCCATCAAACCCGTTATTGGAATCCCAAAATGGCACCGTTTATCTTCGGTGACCGTAACAAGATCCATATCGTCAATCTGGAAAAATCCCTGCCCATGTTTGAGGATGCACTGAAATATGTGCGTCAACTTGCTGCAAACAAGGGCCGCATCATGTTCGTTGGCACCAAGCGTCAGGCTCGTGAAATCATCAAGGAAGAAGCTCAGCGCGCTGGCTGTTCCTTTGTTAATCACCGCTGGCTCGGCGGCATGCTGACCAACTTCAAGACCGTCAAACAGTCCATCAAGCGTCTCAATGAGTTGGAAATCCTGCTTCAGGATGGCGGCACAGAAAAATTCGGCAAGAAGGAAGCGCTGGGCCTCAAGCGCGAAATGGAAAAGCTTGTGCGCTCTATCGGTGGCATCAAGGATATGGGTGGCTTGCCTGACGCCATCTTCATTATCGACGTTGGTCATGAGAGTGGCGCTGTGACTGAAGCTGCCAAGCTCGGCATCCCGGTTATCGGCGTTGTTGATACCAACAACTCCCCGGACGGCATCGCTTATGTGATTCCGGGTAACGATGACTCCAGCCGTGCAATCCGCCTGTATGCCCGCGGTATTGCCGATGCTGTACTGGAAGGCCGTAGCCAGGCAATCACGGAAATCGTGAAATCAGCTACAGAAGAAGAGTTTGTCGAGGTCGAAGAAGCGGCAGCGGAGTAACCCTTGAATCAAGGGGGCACATGTGCCCCTTTTTTTATGCCTGAATTTCGTTCATTCAAGATTATTAGTTTATTGGGAGTTAAAGCATGGCTGAAATTACCGCCAGCATGGTAAAAGAACTGCGTGAGCGCACTGATGCGCCGATGATGGATTGCAAGAAGGTCCTGGTTGAAGCTGAAGGCGACATGACCAAGGCAGAAGAACTGTTGCGCGCCCGTCTTGGCAACAAGCTGAGCAAGGCTGCCGCACGTATTGCGGCTGAAGGCACTGTTGGTGTTTATGTCAGTGCTGACGGCACACAGGGCGCTATTGTCGAAGTCAACTGTGAGACTGACTTCGTTGCAAAAAATGATGATTTCCTCGCACTGACACGCAATCTGGCTGAAGTTGTCGCCAACCAGAATCCAGCCGACGTTGCTGCATTGTCTGCACTGAAGATCGGTGATGAAGTCATCGAGGACGCACGTGCCCAGCTAATCGGCAAGATTGGTGAGAATGTCACGATCCGTCGCTTCGCCCGTTTTGAAGCCAAGGGCAAGCTGTCCAGCTATATTCACGGTGGCAAGATCGGCGTCGTCGTTGATCTGACTGGCGGTGATGACGTGTTGGCCAAGGATATCGCCATGCACATCGCTGCTTCCAAGCCTGTGGCCTTGTCGCGTGATGATGTACCGGCCGACCTGATTTAAAAAGAGCGTTCCATCGCGACACAGAAGGCTGCCGAATCCGGAAAGCCTGAATTTGCTGCGAAGATGATCGAAGGCTCCGTGCAGAAGTTCCTCAAGGATGTAGCGCTGCTGGACCAGATTTTCGTCAAGGATCCCGCCGGCAAGCAGACCATTGAGCAGCTACTGAAAGCCAACAATGCCAGTATCGCTGCATTTGCCATGTATGTGGGCGGTGAAGGCATTGAGA
>JAEWTK010000214.1 GCA_023459535.1 Pseudomonadota bacterium | reverse complement strand
ATCCTGGGCCGGCGGCGGCATCCTGTTTCCCTTGTTGCCCTGGATGTATGGCGATGCCGTCAACCGGCTCACCCATTCCGGCACCCGTTTGTATCCGGCTATCTGCCAGCGCCTGCTGGAGGAGACCGGTGTTGATTGCGAGCTGCTGCAAAGCGGCATGCTGATCCTGCCGGCGTTCGATCGCGAGCAGGCGCTGGATTGGTGCCAGCGTTACGATTATGTCGCCCAGTCCGCTTCCGCAGCTGCCTTCGGCGTGCAGTCGCCGGCCAGTGACGATGCCCTGTGGCTGCCCGGCGTCAGCCAGGCGCGCCCGCCGCATGTGATGCAGGCCATGCGGGCCTGGTTGGAGCAGAACAACGTCACGCTGCTGGAGGGGACCGAGCTCAAGCCTTTGAGCGGGTCTGGTAGCATGCACGAATGGGAGACGGTTAGCGGCGAAAAACTGCAGGCAGACAAGTTTGTGGTGACTTCCGGTGCCTGGAGCTTCGATCTCCTGAAGGAAACCGCCAGCAAGCTGAAGATCAAGCCCATGCGCGGCCAGATCCTGCTTTATCGACCGCAACGGAACCTTGAGCACATGGTGTATCGCGAAGGTTTCTACATGATTCCGCGCAAGGATGGCTTGCTGCTGGCCGGCAGCACGCTGGAGGATGTCGGTTTTGACCCGCGCACGACGGAAACCGCGCGTGATGAACTCAGGGCAAAAGCGGTGGCCATCATGCCCGAGCTGGCTGAGTTGCCGATACTCAAGCACTGGAGCGGTTTGCGCCCCGGCACGCCGGAGAACCTGCCGACTATCGCCGCCCATCCGCAGATCGAGAATCTCTATCTCAACACCGGTCATTTCCGCTATGGCCTGACTATGGCACCGGGCAGTGCGAAAATCGTGGCTGCGCTGATCTGCGGTGAGCAGCCGTTCCTCGATCACACGCCGTTCGCTTTCCCGCTCTAGCGTCCAGGACGTCCTCTTCCACCATGGCCGGTCACATCAGCTGATCCGGCGCCATTCGATGGCATCGTGTTGATTGCAAGAACTTGATGACACGGTGCGGATTCAATCGCGGGCTTAAGTGCTCGCGCGGATTTTTCTTTGCCCCTGCTCTTGATAAATTGCCTTATCGACCAGATATTTACAGAACCCAGATGGGTTCGCCGGTGGCGGTTCATTCTGTGGTTTTGGCATTGAATGGAGGTGCGCATGCAGACGATACGACAGGCGGCGATGGCGGGTACTTTCTATCCTGAGGATGGGCAGGTACTGATTGCGCACGTCCATTCAATGCTGCATGAAGCGGCCCGGGATTTGGTCCCCGGTTCGACTGAATCAGTGCCCAAAGCACTCGTGGTCCCTCATGCCGGCTATATTTATTCCGGCCCGACGGCAGCCATGGCCTATGCCCGCTTGCTGCCACTGCGCTACACCATTCGCCGTGTCGTCCTCATCGGGCCCGCGCATCGTGTGCCGGTCCGCGGTCTTGCGCTGCCTGACGTGCAATCCTTTGTGACCCCGCTGGGCAGGGTCGAACTCGATCAGCTGGCGATGAATAAATTGCAGGGGCTGCCGCAGGTTGTCGTCAGTTCTGCCGCACATGCACAGGAGCATTCCCTGGAAGTGCAACTGCCGTTTCTGCAGGCGGTGCTGGATGATTTCAAGCTGGTGCCACTGGTGGTCGGCAGTGCCAGTCCGGCCGAGGTGGCGCAAGTGCTGGATGCGGTCTGGGGCGGGGATGAAACGCTGATCGTCATCAGCTCCGACCTTTCTCATTTTCTATCCTATGGCGAGGCACAGCGTGTCGATCGAAACACGGTCGATCATATACTCGGATTGCAGGAAGACCTGGGTCCGGAGCAAGCCTGTGGCGGCGCGGGAATCAATGGCCTGATTCATGCGGCCAGGATACATGGCCTGCAGCCGCACTTGCTGCAACTGTGCAATTCCGGCGATACAGCAGGCGACAAGGCGCGCGTGGTGGGCTATGCCTCCTTTCTGTTTTCTGCGACGGAGGCAGAGTGAGATGACGGATTTTCAGGAAAATACATTGCAGCAGGAGGCCATCGGCCACATTCTGGTGCCGCTGGCACGGCGCGAGATTGCAAAGGCACTGGCCTTGTCTGCACCTGCGGTCGACCAGAGTCTGCCGCGTCTGCAGCAACATGGAGCCACCTTCGTTACGCTGACACAGCAGCGTCAGTTGCGTGGCTGCATAGGTACTTTGCAGGCGTATCGTCCCTTGCTGCATGACCTCAAGGCCAATGCTTATGCCGCAGCCTTCCGCGACCCTAGATTTTCTCCCCTGCAGGCGCATGAACTGGATGAGACCGATGTCGAGGTTTCCCTGTTGTCCGCCATGCAGCCACTGCAGTTCCGCGATGAGCAGGAAGCCTGGTCGCAGTTGCGTGCCGGTGAGGATGGCGTGGTGCTGGAATTCGGCAGTTATCGCAGTACTTTCCTGCCGCAGGTTTGGGAACAGTTGCCCGAGGTGCGTGATTTCATGGCGCGCCTGAAGCAGAAGGCCGGGTTGCCGGCCACTTTCTGGCATGAGGAAGTCCGGCTTTCCCGCTATACGGTACGGAAGTTCAGGGAAAGTGATATGGCTGTTTCCGTCGATGCGAGGAGGGCAACGGCATGACGCAGAATTCCACATACAAGGCACGTTACTGGCACATGCTGGAAGACGGCCGCATGCAGTGCGACCTCTGTCCGCGCGATTGCAGGCTGCATGAGGGCCAGCGCGGTGCCTGTTTTGTGCGCATGCGCGAGGGTGACGAGATGCTGCTCACCACTTACGACCGCTCGTCCGGTTTCTGCATAGACCCGATCGAGAAAAAACCGCTCAACCATTTTTATCCGGGCTCCTCGGTGCTGTCTTTCGGTACCGCCGGCTGCAATCTCGCCTGCAAGTTCTGCCAGAACTGGGATATCAGCAAGTCGCGCGATATGGACCGGCTGATGGACCAGGCTTCGCCCGAGGCCATCGCTATTGCCGCACAAGAGTCCGGCTGCAAGAGCGTGGCGTTCACCTACAACGACCCGGTCATCTTTGCCGAATATGCCATGGATGTGGC
>JAEWTK010000213.1 GCA_023459535.1 Pseudomonadota bacterium | reverse complement strand
ATCCATGGTGGTACGGTCCTGCGCCATGAAGGTGATGGCATTGTTGACCGCCAGCAGCTTGCCGGTGGAGATCTGCTTGATTTTCATGCCGCGTTCGAAACGGCCCGAGCACACCCGCAGGAAGGCGATACGGTCGCGGTGCTTGGGATCCATGTTGGCCTGGATCTTGAACACGAATCCGGAGAACTTGGCTTCGTCCGGTGCCACCGGGCGCGACGCGGTCTGGCGCGGCAGCGGTGCCGGCGAGAGGTCGACCACGGCATCGAGCAGGGATTGCACGCCGAAGTTGTTGATGGCGGAGCCGAAATAGACCGGCGTCTGCTTGCCGGAAAGGTAGGCATCCTTGTCGAAACTGTGTGAGGCGCCGCGCACCAGTTCGACATCGATGCGCAGCTCTTCGGCCTGGTGGCCGATCAGTTCGTCCAGACGCGGGTTGTCCAGTCCCTGGATCATCTCTGCCGTGCCTTTCTCGGCGTTGCGGTCGAAGAAGGCGATGGTATCGGTATAGAGGTTGTAGACGCCGCGGAAGGTCTTGCCCATGCCGATCGGCCAGGTCATTGGCGCGCACTGCATGCCGAGTACCGATTCGATCTCGTCCAGCAACTCGATGGGCGCGCGCGATTCGCGGTCCAACTTGTTGATGAAGGTCAGGATGGGTGTATCGCGCATGCGGCAGACGTTGAGCAGCTTGATGGTCTGCGCCTCGACACCGTTGACCGAGTCGATGACCATGACGGCGGAATCGACTGCTGTCAGGGTTCTATAAGTGTCTTCCGAAAAATCGTCGTGGCCCGGCGTGTCGAGCAGGTTGATCATGTGCTCGCGATAAGGGAACTGCATGACCGAGGAGGTCACCGAGATGCCGCGCTGCTTTTCCAGTTCCATCCAGTCCGAAGTGGCATGACGTGCTGCCTTGCGGCCACGCACTTCACCGGCGACCTGGATCGCGCCGCCGAACCACAACAGTTTTTCGGTGAGCGTGGTTTTACCGGCATCCGGGTGGGAGATGATGGCAAAGGTGCGGCGACGTTGGATTTCTTCCTGCAAGGTGCTCATGGGGCTGGCTAAAGACGAAAAGGCGCTATTTTACGCGATACGGCAGTTGAAACCTAATCGAAACAGGGATTTGATTTTTAGCCACAGAGGACACAGAGACCACAGAGAACAGCATCTGGTAAATTCAAGGCGTGCTTCGGCGCCTGAAGTTCATATTGAATGTTGGGCACAGGTTTTCCTCTGAGAACTCTGTGCTCTCTGTGGCTTGAATTTAAGCCTTTGATTTTCGCCCTCACTCCCGGGCAAAGCTGCTGACCCTGCGCTCCTTGCGTTGTGCGAGTTTGTGCAGAAAAGCCTTGTCTTCGGCTGTCAGTCTGTTCTTTTGCACGTATTGCAGATAAAACCGCAGGCGTTGCGTATTGCTCAATTTGTAGCGCGCCACACGGTCGAGCGTGGCGAATTCCTTTAACACCCGATGCTCGAACAGTTTCCCGCGCCAGAAATCGCCCAACGGACAGTCAATCAGATAAAGTTGCCCTTGGTCATCCACCAGTAGATTGCGCCATTTGAAATCGTTATGGATGAAATGGTGCGCATGCATGATACGCATGGCATCGGCCACCTGCCGGCTGACGTGTCTGACCCATTGCCCGTCTGCCAGTCTCGGGTCATTGCTTCTGGCGATATCGGCCAGATCCCGGGTGTCCGGGATTTCCTGCGTGATGAGGGCGCCGCGCCGGAACAGGCCGAACCTTTTCTGCATGCCGTAGGCAACGACCGGGGCGGTCGGGATGCCCTGCTGCGCAAACCACAGCAGGTTCTCCCATTCGCTCTGGATGCGCGGTTTGCCGAAGAAACGTCGCAAGCCTTTACCGGCAACGTAATAGCGTTTAACGTAGTAGCGTATGCTCTGATGCTCGACGCGGATGACGTTGGAGATGCGTTCGCCGGTGATATGTTCACCTTGCAGCCTGAATATGCCATCCAGGCTGCCGAAAATCGCAGCAAGCTGTTCGAAACCCGGAAGCAGGCGCCAGTTTGAATCTGTTTTCATAACCTATAATTCTAAGGCAAAGCCGGAATTTACTTCACTCTCGATTTTCAATATGTGATTTCAACATGCGAACCCTCACTGAAATACTGGAAGCCCCCGAAACAAACCACGAAGCAGAAGCCGGATTGCGCCATGCCGTGCAATGCAGCCCGTTCCTGCGACGTCTGCTGGTGAGCGATGCCGAACTGCTGACCGAAATTCTGCAGAACCTGCAGACCCCGATCACCCAGCAGCAGATGCGTGACTGGCTGCATGCGCAGGAAATAGGAGACGAAGACAGCCTCAAGCGCGCCTTGCGCAAGCTGCGGAAGCGCACCATGGTGCGCATCATCGCCCGCGATTTGAATGGGCTTGCCAATCTGCAGGAGGTGACACTGACCGTCAGCCACCTGGCTGAAGTGGCAGTGCAGTTCGCATTGCAACATCACACTGCATGGCTGGAAGCGCAGTACGGCCAACCGATAGGCGAGAGCGGCGGCCGGCAGGAATTGATCGTGGTCGGCATGGGCAAGCTCGGCGGTTACGAACTGAACGTATCGTCCGATATCGATCTGATCTTCGCTTTCGAGGAAGATGGCAGCACCGACGGCGAGCGTTCGCTTAGCAATCTGGAATTCTTCACCCGGCTCGGAAAGAAGCTGATCGCCGCCATCGACGAAGTGACAGCCGACGGTTATGTGTTCCGCGTCGACATGCGTCTGCGGCCCTATGGTTCGGAGGGGGCGCTGGCTTGCAGCTTCGCCATGCTGGAAGAGTATTACCAGAACCAGGGCCGCGAATGGGAACGCTATGCCTGGATCAAGGGGCGCGTTATCGCCGGGCCGGAGCAGGAACTGGCCGATATGCTGCGGCCTTTTGTTTTTCGCAAGTATCTGGATTATGGTGCCTTTGCCTCCATGCGCGACCTCAAGATCCAGATTCAGCGCGACGTCAACCGCCGCGACATGCATGACAACATCAAGCTCGGCCGTGGAGGCATCCGCGAGATCGAATTCACGGCGCAGGTGTTCCAGCTGATCCGTGGCGGCAAGGACCGCAGTCTGCAGGTGCGGCCAACCTTGCAGGTGCTGGATCTGCTGAAGGACAAGGGGCTGCTGCAGGCGTCGGCTGTGGCTGAACTGCAGGCGGCCTATGTGTTTTTGCGCAATCTGGAACACCGTCTGCAATATGTCGAGGATGCGCAGACTCATGATCTGCCAACCACGGACGAGGCGCGTGCCCGTATTGCAATGGCCATGGGCTATGCCGATTGGGCGACATTGCTGCCGGTGCTGGAAGAGCATCGTACCAAAGTAGACAGGCATTTCCGCGAAGTTTTCAGTGACCCGAAAGACGAAGAGGATGCGGCAGCACACAGTCGCGAGACGGAGATCTGGCTGGCAGAGGTGGATGAGCAGCAGGCTTTGCATATCCTGCAGGAAATCGGTTATCAGGATGCTGGACAGACGCTGCACCATATCAAGAGCCTGTATCAGGGCCCGCGCTACAAGCAGCTGCCGGAATTGAGCCGGCATCGCTATGATGCATTGATGCCGGTCGTCATTGCGCAATCTGCGCGGCAGCCCAACCCGGATGCGACCCTGATGCGGGTTGGTGACCTGCTCGACGGCATCTGTCGCCGCGCCAGTTATCTCGCGCTGCTGGCGGAATATCCGGATGCCTTGCGCTTCCTGATCAAGCTGGCGAGTGCCAGCCCCTGGCTGATCCAGTATCTGGGGCAGCACCCCATCCTGCTCGATGAGCTGCTGGACACGCGTAACCTCTATGCCGAGCCGGATTTCGCCGCCATGCGCGAGGATCTGCGCCAGCGTCTGGCGGATGCCGAGGGCGACATCGAGCGGCAGATGGATGTCATGCGCGACTTCAAGCATGCCTATACCTTCCGCTTCGCGGTCAAGGACGTTATCGGCGAACTACTGCTGGTCAAGCTCTCGGACTACCTGAGCGAACTGGCCGACATGATCCTGGAACTGACGCTGGAGGCGGTCTGGGCCAACCTCAAGTCCAAACATCGCGAGCAGCCTAAATTCTCCGTCATCGGTTATGGCAAGCTGGGCGGCAAGGAACTGGGTTATGCCTCCGACCTCGATATCATCTTCCTTTATGAAGATGACGTGCCGGAGGCAAGTGAAGTCTATGCGCGCTATGGTATCCGCATCAGCAACTGGCTCGGTAGCCTGACCTCTGCCGGCATCCTCTACGAGACCGATCTTGCGTTACGGCCGGATGGCGCCAGTGGCATGCTGGTGTCCGATATCAATGCTTTCCATGAATACCAGCTGCACAAGGCCTGGCTATGGGAGCATCAGGCACTGACGCGGGCGCGGTTCTGCGCTGGTGACAAGAGCATAGGCGACAAATTCGAGCAGATCCGCATCGAGGTCATGCGCCAGCCGCGGGATATTGCCAAGCTGAAGCAGGAGGTCGTCACCATGCGCGAGAAGATGCTGGCAGCGCATCCTAACCATAGCGAGATGTTCGATCTCAAGCATGACCGCGGCGGCATCATCGATGTGGAGTTCATGGTGCAGTATCTGGTGCTGGCGTACGCGCACCGGTATGCAGAACTGACGGCCAACTCCGGCAACATCGCACTATTGCTCAAGCTGGGCGAACTTGGCCTGATTGACGTCCAACTGGCCGGCGATGTGGCATCCGCCTATCGTCAATATCGAAGCCTGCAACACGCGATCAAGTTGCAGGATGAAAGCAAGGCGCGGGTAGACATCAAAGCAGTAGCGCAAGAGGTAAAATCGGTGCAGAATCTGTGGGACAGCTTGTTCGGTTGACCCACCCGGACGCTGTGTTTTTACCCGTTTCCTACAACCCATTGCACGATCCATAATCAGCGGAGACTGAAGGATGAATACATATCAGGCAATCAAGAACCAACTGAACCTCACCGTCGGTGAGTCGGTGCGCTTCATGCGCGAGTGGCGCAAACTGAGCCAGCATCAGCTGGCGCACATCACCGGCATTCCCCAGGGCACCATTTCGGCCATCGAGCATGGCCGTGTCAATATCGGCGTCGAGCGCGCCAAGGTGCTGGCGCGAGCGCTCAGGTGTCATCCGGCCGAACTGGTTTTTCCGGACTGGGATGTCGAGCAGGAATCGGAGCAGCAGCACTCAGCCGCCTGAACGGCGTCCGCTTGAAGGCTCTGGCGTTTGATGCCGAGCCTATTCGCCTTGTTCGGTGACTGTATGCTACGGCATCAGTGCCGCACGCCAGATTTCCATTTTCTGCGTCAATGACAACGCCGCGTGTGCCGGGCTGGTGGAAGGCAGGCGCACGTAGCGCAATGCGGCAGGGGCGTCTTGCCGTAACACATGCTGCCGGTAATTGCGCTCCGCCGTGCCGCCGTTGAAGCAGACCAGCCGGATATTCGGGTGGTCGGCAAAGAACCTTTCAAAATCATTCACTTCGATCGAGTCGCGCTCGATGGCTGTATCCAAACTGCCTTGTCGATGACAGCTGTGCAGCACGTCCCACAAGGCGATATCCGCTTGCTGCAATCCCCTCAGTCGCTCTGTATAAGGCGCATCCGGCGCGAACCCCAGTAGTTCGGCCATGATGGGCCAGAAGGCGTTGCGCGGATGGGCGTAATACTGTCCCGCTGCGAGCGAAGCTTCGCCGGGGATGCTGCCAAGAATCAGTATTTTCGCGGAGGGATTAGCGACAGGAGCAAAGCTGGCAATGCGCGGGTTCATTGGCTTTTAGCCGCTCAGTCTGGTTTTGCTGTTGAGCGGATTTCGGCCTCGGCTGACCCTTCTGCAAACCGGATGTTGACGGCATCTCCCGCCGTAATCTGGCTGCTTGCTCGCACAATTGCGCCATCCTGGGTCTGCACCAGGGCATAGCCTCGGTTCAGCACGGCGTTGGGGTTGAGATGCTGCAGGTTGAGTGAGAGGCGCAGCAGCTTTTCCTGTTGCCGTGCCAATAGTTGCTGCATGCTGTTCTGCAGGCGGGTGCCGAGTTGCACCAGGTTCTCCTGCTTATGCGTGAGTTGCTGTGCGGGGGAGAGCAGGCGGCGGGCGAGAAAATCCAGCTGCTGCATGTAGCGGTTAAGCTTGTAGCTCATGCCGCGTTGCAGGCTCTGCTGTTGTTGCAGCAGGGTGTTGAGCAGGGCTTCACGGTTGGGCGAGGCCATTTCTGCGGCAGCGGTGGGAGTCGGCGCGCGGCGGTCGGCGGCGAAATCGGCGATGGTGAAATCGGTCTCGTGGCCGACACCGCTGATGACCGGCATGCTGCAATTGACGATGGCACGCGCGACGACTTCCTC
This sequence comes from Pseudomonadota bacterium, assembly GCA_023459535.1. Taxonomy (GTDB): domain Bacteria; phylum Pseudomonadota; class Gammaproteobacteria; order Burkholderiales; family Methylophilaceae; genus UBA6140. Next base: position 2,798 of record JAEWTK010000213.1, on the reverse strand, counting down.
GTTGAATTGCCATAAATCCTCAATGCTACCACCACCCCTACATACAATCAGCACATCGCATTCGGCGCGCTGGCTGGCGGTTTCGATGGCGGAGGCGATCAGGCTGGCGACGCCCTTGCCTTGTACCGGCGTCGGGTAGATGACGACGGGGATGCCGGGCATGCGGCGTCGGAGCGTGGTCAGGACGTCATGCAGCGCGGCGGCGTCGGCCGAAGTGACGATGCCGATCTGTTTCGGGAAGGCAGGAATAGCGCGTTTGCGTGCCTCATCGAACAGGCCTTCGGCCTGCAGTTTCTGCTTGAGTTTCTCGAAGGCTTCGAACAGCGCACCCAAGCCGGCACGTTGCAGAAATTCGATGGTTAACTGGAAATCGCCGCGCGCTTCGTACAGCGTGACATTGGCGCGCGCTTCGACCTTGTCGCCTTCCTTCGGTACCCAGTCCAGATAGCTGTTGCGGCCCCTGAACATGACGCAGCGCACCTGCGCGCCGCTGTCCTTCAGCGAGAAATACCAGTGGCCGGAGGCGGCGCGAGTCATGTTGGAGATCTCGCCGCTGACCCAGAACAGGGGAAAGCTGCGCTCGAGGATATCGCGGGCCATACGGTTGAGTTCGCTGACGCTGAGAACTCGCGCGGGTTGAGGAGTAGTTTGCGAGGTGTCTGCCATTACAACGCTTTCGCGTAATCCGTTACAATTGTTCAATTATAGAGTCTAAAGACTGAGAAAGCGCCCCATGTTACCCAAATGCCTGACCAATTTCTTCGGCGGCCGGACCGGTTATTTCATCGGTTTCCTGGCCAGTTTCGGTTTTGTTGCCTATGGCTTGTTCATCCAGCAGAAATATAACCTCGACCCCTGTCCGCTCTGTATCTTCCAGCGCATCGCCTTTCTGGTGATGGGCGGTTTCTTCCTGCTTTCCGCACTGCATAACCCGGCCAATACTGGGCGCAAGATCTACGGCGTCCTGCATCTCGCGGCGGCTGTTACCGGTATCGGTATCGCGCTGCGGCACATCTGGATACAGGCCAACCCGGAAAAGGTGATGGCCGAATGCGGCGCCGGTTTCGATTACATCTTCGAGACTTTCCCGCTGAAAAAGGCGCTGGACCTGGTATTCAAGGGCACGGGCGAATGTTCGGCGCTGGACTGGACCACGTTCGGCCTGACCATCCCTCAACTGTCCCTGATCGCTTTCATCGGTCTGGCGGTCTACGCGGTCTGGCTGGCCTTTCTCAAGAAATAATCACGTAAAGAACACGACATGTACAAGACTTTAGAGGATTTCGTCGGCAACACGCCGCTGGTGAAACTACAGCGCATCCCCGGTAAAACCAGCAACACCATTCTGGTGAAGTTGGAGGGCAACAACCCGGCCGGTTCGGTGAAGGACAGACCGGCGCTGTCCATGATCAAGCGCGCGGAGGAGCGCGGCGATATCCAGCCGGGCGACACGTTGATCGAGGCGACTTCCGGCAATACCGGCATCGCGCTGGCGATGGCCGCTGCCATGCGCGGCTACAAGATGGTACTGGTGATGCCGGAGAACCAGAGCATCGAGCGTCGCCAGACCATGAAGGCGTTCGGTGCCGAACTGGTGCTGACACCAAAGGACGGCAGCATGGAGCTGGCGCGCGACGTCGCGCTGAAACTGCAGGCCGAAGGCGAGGGCATCGTACTCGATCAGTTCGGCAATATGGATAATCCGCTGGCGCATTACGAAGGCACCGGCCCCGAAATCTGGCGCGATACCGAAGGCAAGGTGACGCACTTTGTCTCCAGCATGGGCACCACCGGCACCATCATGGGTACTTCGCGTTTCCTCAAGGAGCAGAATCCGGCTATCCAGATCATTGGTGTGCAGCCGGAAGAAGGCTCGCAGATTCCGGGCATCCGCAAATGGCCGGAAGAATACCTGCCGAAGATCTACGACAAATCGCGCGTGGACGAGCTGATCTATGTGAACCAGGCCAATGCCGAGAAGATGACGCGCCGTCTGGCGGCAGAAGAAGGCATCTTTGCCGGCATCTCCTCCGGCGGTGCGCTCTATGCCGCGCTGCAGCTATCGAAGAAGGTAGAGAACGCTGTCATCGTCTCCATTGTTTGCGACCGTGGCGACCGCTATCTGTCCACAGGGGTGTTCCCCTCCTGATGTGAGCACGCTACACAAAATCTTCAACCTGCAAAAGCCAGCCCTGCTGTTAGGGCTGGCTTTGTTTTCTGCGCCGGCCTTTGCCATCAGCTATATCAGCATTGAGGCGGCAAAGGTCGAAGCGCCGCAGGGCGAGCTGCGCAATGCCAAGCTAGACCTCAACCTGAAGACTTCCGCCGTCAATCTCAAGAGCCAGTTCCGGCAGTCGCCCGAGCAGGATTGGACGGATGCCAGTCTCAACTGCGCCAGGCTGGTGAACCCGAAAAAAGGCAGCTGGCAGTGCGATTCCGGCCAGCTGGCAGCTGGCATGACCAACCTGCCGTTTTCGCTGCGAATCGATACGCAATCGCTGAAGGGCATGCAGCAGATCGACGCGCAGCTGGCCGTGCAAAAAGCCAGCTTCACTGATGCCGCCGGTTTGCACGCGGGCGAAAATGTCACCGCAAAACTCAGGCTCAAGGCCGGCCAGCTAAAGGCCAGCCAACTCAAGGCCAGTCAATTTAAGCAGGGCTGGAACTGGCAGTTCGATCTCGACTGGTCAGGCGGTGAAGTGTTCTGGCAGCCGTTTTATATCGCATTGAGCAATTCGCGGCCGGGCAGTCATCAGTTACGGGGCAAGGGCACATTCAATGAACAGCTGATCAAGGTG
>JAEWTK010000212.1 GCA_023459535.1 Pseudomonadota bacterium | reverse complement strand
GTACCCAACCTGGCGCATGCCTGATCGGCGCGATCGACGCTTGAGATACCCCTCTTTCAATCATCCGCTCGCATGAAGATTGTTAACAATTGAGTGATTGCGGAATAGCCGTTTTCGTTCCAGAATGACCCAGCAACATGAATCTTTAACCCAAAAATAAAGGAGAAAGTCATGGCTGGTAAATTCGAGATCTACAAGGACAAGGCAGGCGAGTTCCGTTTTCGGTTGAAGGCAAGCAACGGGCAGGCGATTCTGGCCAGCGAGGGTTATTCCAGCAAACCGGCGTGCCTGAACGGTGTTGAATCCGTGCAGAAGAATGCGGCCGATGACGCCCGCTTCGAGCGCAAGGAAACCGCCAGCGGCAAGTTCATGTTCAACCTCAAGGCGGCGAACAGTCAGGTGATCGGCACCAGCGAATCCTACGAATCCGCCGCCGCACGCGATAACGGCATCGAGTCGGTCAAGAAGAACGCGGCGGGCGCTTCGGTTGACGACCAAACCGGCTGATCAACAAATAAGGCATCCCTAATAATGCCTAAACGACACCCCCGGGTGTCGTTTTTGTTTTATCCTTTAAGCTGTTGCGGTGCAGGTTCGCTGGCCGCCCCTTTTCAAACCTTCAGTTTCAGGAGTCTGCATGCGTCTTATCCTCGCCATCTTCCTGCCATTTGTGGCGTTCTTCACCATCGGCCGTCCGCTGGCCGGCATCATCTGCCTGATTCTGCAGATCACCCTGATCGGCTGGTTGCCTGCCGCCATCTGGGCGGTTTATGCGTTGGGGCAATACAAGACCGACCAGAAGATCGAACAGGCGCTGAAACAGAAGGCATGAACGACTTCATTACCGAAAGGCCGCGCCATGTCTGACCTGCAAGACCCCAGAGTCCTGTTCGCCGCCGAGCGTACGCTGCTGGCGTGGAACCGCACCAGTCTCGCACTGATCGCCTTCGGTTTCCTGGTGGAACGCGCCGGCCTGCTCTTGAACGCAGTGACGCCCGACCATGCCGGTTCGCACGATGCAGTGCTGACCTTCTGGCTGGGGCTGGCTTTCATCCTGCTCGGCGTATTCGCCGCCGTCTATTCTTCGCGCCAGTTCGCCATCGTGCTGAAAACGCTGAACCCGGTGGAGTTTCCGCAGGACTATGCGGCCAAGTGGGGCGTGCTGGTCAATGCCGTGGTCGCCGTGCTGGGTGCAGCACTGATATTCGTGCTTTACTGGTCTCGGATTTAACAGCAAACAGGCATCAAAACAGTTCGGGGGGACACCATGAAGCAGTTACTGATCGGCGTTTGCTTGTGCCTGGGCACAGGCTTTTTGCAACTGGCGCACGCCGGGGATAAGGCTTACGAATTCCAGACTTTGGCAAAAGGCAGCCACAGCTGGGATGGTGACGCCCTGCCCGCTTACCCATCCGGCACGCCGGAAGTCACCCTCGGCAAGATCGTCATCGCGCCCGGCGCCACACTGCCTTTTCACCAGCACCCGTTCATCAACGCCGGCGTGGTACTGAGCGGCAACCTGACCGTGATCACCGAGCATGAAAAGACGCTGCAACTGAAAGCCGGCGATGCCTTGATCGAGGTGGTGAACACCTGGCATTACGGCAAGAATAGCGGAGACACCCCAGTCGAGATCATCGTCTTTTATGCAGGTACTGCAGACGCGCCGGTGACGCATCTCAAACACTGATGGCTCCCTGAAATTTATGTGATACTGAAGGCCATGAACAACCCCGATTATCAGGCCATGCTAGAGGTGGCGATTGAAGAAGCGCGCAAGGGCTTGGCCGAAGGCGGCATCCCCATCGGCGCGGCGGTCTTCACGCAGGGTGGAAAGCTACTGGGCGCCGGCCATAACCGTCGCGTGCAGGAGAACGACCCTTCGGTGCATGCCGAGACCGATGCCTTTCGCAAGGCCGGGCGGCAGACCAGTTACCGCGACAAGATCATGGTGACCACGCTGGCGCCGTGCTGGTATTGCAGCGGGCTGATACGGCAATTCAAAATCGGCACCGTGGTAGTGGGCGAGGCGCAGAACTTCGACGGCGGGCTGGAGTGGCTACGCGAAAACGGCGTGAAGGTGGTCGTACTGGATTCACCCGAATGCAAAGCCATGATGACGGATTTCATCGAGCACAACCCGGCATTGTGGAACGAAGATATCGGCGAGGAATAAGCGCATACTTGTCAGCAACAATTGAACGCGAAGGAGCAAGTCATGCACATCGAAGAAGAAGCTGCATTCAATAGCGTCATGCAATTCCTCCACTGCTACGAAAAGCAGGATATCGAAGGCTGCCTCTCTGCGCTGACCAACACACGCCCGCTCATGCTGCTTGGCACTAATGAAGGCGAGGTTTTCCGTTCTGTCGAGGAGGTGCGCACAGCCTTCAGCCGCGACTTCAGCTGCATGAACGACATCCGCTGGGGCGAGCCGCGTCATGTGCATGTTGTCGCAAGCGACACGCTAGCCAGCGTGATCATCGAGCTGCCGATCTCTTATCAAACCGCTGGCAAAAAAGAAAAGACGCTTTTCCGCCATGCGCTGACGTTGCACAAGGAAGATGGACTGTGGAAGATCTGCGGCGGCATGGCAAGCGTGCCGTTCAGCGCCGGCACTTACAGCTTTAAATAGCATCATCACGCATGTCGCTGAGACAGACACTGCTATTGTGCATGACCGTACCCATGCTGGCCGGTTGCCTGACCGACCCGGCCACACGTCTGGCCTATGATATCGAGCGTGGCGCCAGCCAGCTGTCGCATGAAGATGGTGCACGCCATAACATCGAACACCGCACACCCTCCAAAGCCGGGGAGTGCGAAGGCCCCTACACCGTACAGCTGGACAAGGCCGGCGCGCTGATCATCTGGTGCCGGGATACTGCGGGCGCGACTGTCTCCAGCCACAGCACCTCTTACCAATCGCGCTTCACCGATACGCCGCAAACCTGGATTCTGGAAAAGACGGCCGGCGCCACGCTTAACATCATTCTGGAAAGACGCGGCGGCCGGGTCGTAGTGGTCGAGCTGCGCTAATAGATTGGATTAAGTCGGCCGAATCAAGTCAACCGGATTGAGCGCGCTTATTGTTTGGTCTTGATGCCGAGCTGTTTCAGCTTGCGATAGAGATGGGTGCGCTCGAGCTGCGCAGCCTCTGCCACCTTGCTCATATTGCCTGCAGCCTGCGCCAGCCAGTATTCAAAATACTGGCGCTCGAATTCATCGCGCGCCTCACGCAGAGGCTGGTCAAAATTGAACGCAGAGCCACCGTTGCCCTGCGCATGTCCATTGGCCTCAGGTTGCTCCATCAGCGCGAACTGTTCCAATATGCGGTTGACGTCTTCCAACGTAATCTTTTCGCCCAGACTGGTCTGCATCAGGTTGCGGATGGCGCTATCCAGCTGCGCCAGATTACCCGGCCATTCGGCGTTGCGCAGCGCATTCAGCGCGGCGATATCGAATTCGCGGTAGACCGCCTCCTTGGTTTCCACCAGCAGGGTCGCCATGGCGCGCGCCAGATCCGGAATGTCCTCCGAGTGATCCTGCAATGACGGAATACGCAACGTCGCTACCGACAGCGCCTGTAGCAGACTCTCATCGAATTGGTTCTCGGCAGCGAGCTGATTGAGCGCATGCGTGGTGGCACAAACGACCCTGACGCCGTACTTTTCCGCCTTGGCCTGCAACAACAGCAGACCCTTCTGCTCGGTCTTGTTGAGCGCGGCGACCTCCGGCACGAACATCACGCCATCGCGAATCTGCTCAAGAATATCAAGTGGCGCCTGACTCAAACGCTCGGTATCAGCAAGTTCCAGCCAGGGCGTATCCGGCTGTTGCAGGAATCGTGCGCACAATTCGGCGCCACAACCCTTGGCACCGATCAGCAGCAGCGGCGCTTTCAGCTTGGCCATCTGCTCCAGACGCTGACGCAGCTCCTTGATGACGGCGCTTTTGCCGAGGCTGATCAGGCTGGCATCCGAACGCGGCTGCTGTTCGCCATGCTTGAGCGCGGCATTGACGGTCTTCAGCAACTTCTGCAGCGCGATGGGCTTTTCCAGAAAATCGAAAGCACCGATGCGCGTCGCTTCCACCGCCGTATCAATGGTGCCATGGCCGGACATCATGACTACCGGCATGGTCAATTGCCCGCCGCTACCCCACTCCTTCAGCAGCGTAATGCCGTCGCAATCGGGCATCCAGATATCGAGCAGCACCAAATCAGGGCGTACCTGCTGGCGCCAGTCGCGCGCTTCCGCTGCATTCTCCGCCAAACGCACCTGATACCCTTCGTCCTGCAGAATATCCCGCAGGAGTTCGCGAATACCGATTTCGTCATCGACTACCAGTATTTGCCTTGCACTCATTGTTTTTGCTCCATTTTCTTACCTGCTACCGGCAAAATGATGGTGACTGAGGCACCACCATGTTCACCGTTTTCAATCCTGATCGTTCCTTTGTGTTCATCGACGATCTTCTTCACAATTGCCAAACCCAAGCCAGTTCCGTGCCGTTTTGTCGTGATGTAGGGCTCGAACACGCGCGCCATCATCTCCGGCGGAAAACCGTCGCCATTATCGCTGACTGTGAGATGGACATTTTCATCTTGCATGGACGTGCTCAGCACAATGACCGGCTGATCTTTACCTTCCAGCGCATCCTGCGCGTTCTGCAACAGATTGTGCAATACCTGCCGCAACATGGTCACGTCGCCTAGCACCATCGCCTTGGTCTTGCTCAATTTGACATCGATGGCAATACGCGTCGGTTCATAAAGAGCCATCACATCCTCAATCAGGCGGTTGATGTCCACCTCGCTCAGATTGAGCGCGGGCGCCCGTGCATATTCACTGAACTCATTGACCATGGTCTTCATGGCGCCGACCTGGCTGACAATGGTATTCGTGGCGCGTGACAGCAAACCGGCATCTTCTTCATTCAGCTTGCTGGCGAGCTTACGTTCCAGGCGTTCGGCCGAAAGCTGAATCGGTGTCAGCGGATTCTTGATCTCATGCGCCAGCCGTCTTGCCACTTCACCCCATGCCGCATCGCGCTGCGCCTGCACCATGGTTGTTATGTCGTCGAACACGACGACATAGCCGTCCGTGCCGTTCGGCAATTTGGTACCGCGCAGCAGGATGATCTGCTTGCCATTCGCGCCGGAAATCTCCAGCTGTGCCTTCAATTCGGTCTGCAATTCGGCCTGATCCTGATGAAAATGCTGCAGCACTGTCGTCACTAACGGCTCCAGTGCCAGCTGCTGTTCTGCCAGCCGACTCAGCGGCTGATTCACCAACTCGGCCAGATTCACGCCGAGAATGCTGTTGGCGGCGAGATTATAGGTCCGTAGCTGAGCCTGCTCATCCAGCGCCAGCACACCCGAGGACAAGTGCGCCAATATGGTCTCAAGATATCCGCGCGCCGCTTCCACCCGGTTGCGGTTACGTTCCGCCGCCAGCGTCGCCTCGCCCAACTGGCGCGTCATGCTGTTGAAGGATTGCACAAGGATGCCTAACTCATCCTTGCCGTGCGCCGGCAGCATGGTGCTGTAATCGCCGCGCGCGATCGCACGCGTACCTTCTGCCAACACCCCCAGCGGGGCCGACAGGCGACGGCTCAACACCAGCGCGATAGCCACGGCCGAGAGCATGGCCAGCATCAGCACCAGCGTCAGCGTCAGCGAGAACACCTGCTTCAGCGATTCGCGGCTGAAGGAAAGCTCCTGATAGTCCTGATAAACCTCCTGTACCGATTCCGCCGCCAGGGATAGCACCCGCGGTACCGGCTGCAACAGCTGTAAAATACGGGTTTCGCCCGCCATGTCCTGCATGGCCACCGGCGCCAGCACGCGCAGATAGAGGCCCTTGTCCGGGATCGGCTCTATCGTACCGTAAACATGGTTGCGCGCCTGCCGGAGCTGGGCCAGGCTAGGCATCTCCGGCAGAAATGTGGAAGGATCGTCGCTGGAGAACGCCAGAATGCGTCCCTGCATGGTCAACAACACGGCGTCCTGCACTCCGCTCTTTTCACGCAAGTCATTCAACAACGCAAAATGCGTGCTACCCGGCTGGTAGGCCAGTCCGAGCACAATGTTCTGGCTCTTTTCCTCCAGATCGTCGAGCATGATGTCCAGCGTGCTCTGCCCGAGACGCAAGCCACTGTCGAGCGCCGCCTCGACCTTGACGTTGAACCAGGACTCGATCGAACGCGTCAGGAAATTGACCGAAACTGCGTAGACCAGCATGCCGGGGATGATGGCCATCAGGGCGAAGGCACCGAGCAGACGCAGGCTGAGGCGGCTGCCCATGACACCGCGGCGCATCTGCTGATAGAGCTTCCAGAGCTGGATGCCGATCAACACGATCAACAGCACGGCAATCAGGATATTCAGCGCCAGCAGCATGGTGTAATCAGCGCCGCCGGCTGTGGTATTGCCGCTGGCTCGCGACAGCAGATACAGCAGCAGTACACCCAGAGCCGCACAGATGAAGATGATGTATTTCATATCCGGACTATGGCACTAAGGCAGGTTCCCAGCGATACCGCTGGGATATCATGTTCCATGATTCGGAGCCGAGCGCCTCCACCTGAATCGGCTTGGGCAGTTTGGTCTGGTCCAGCCGCACCCGTAAACCCGCGTAATAGGTTCCATCCGGCTCCAGCAGACGCTTGTCAAACATGGCCCACTCGCGCATGCGCACGAATTCGGCAATGGCTTCCGCCAGCGTGGCGTAGGATTCCTGATGCTTGTTGCGATTGATCAGATACTGACGGGAAAGTGCGTGATAACTGAGCGAAACGTTGTTGCTGACGGTAATGATTTCCTTGTCGAACCAGTACTTGCGCGGGGTTGTCAGCTGGAATTCGACTAGGAAGTTGAGCTGCACCCCCTTGTTGAGGGCATCTTGCACCTGCTCGTTCAGGTTCAGTTCGAGGTCGGCATTCAGCAGATATTGCTCGCCACTGGCAACCAGTTCTGCGTGTGTGATGGTCAGGTGACTGTCGGAGGCCGAAGCGGTCGTCACCAAAAGGAACAAAGACAAAAAGATGACAGTTAAATTAGTCTTTTTGTAATAGCGCGTAAAAAAAGCCGTCATGTTGTGCACAGGGTATAAGCTGTCCATCTTGAGGATGCGTCAGCACCAGCTGGGTGGCATCCTGAGTTTGCTCCAGAAATTGATCGATTTGACCTTGATTTTCCTCATGAAAAATCGAACACGTCGCGTAGAGCAATTTACCACCCTTTGCCAATAGCTGCCACAAACTGCGCAAAATCGCAGCCTGCTGTGCGGCGAATGCCTGCACATCCTCCTCGCGCCGCAGCCATTTGATGTCCACATGGCGCCGCACGATGCCCGATGCCGTGCAGGGCACATCGGCCAGAATACGGTCGAACGCTACGCCATCCCACCAGCTTGCCGGATCAGCAGCATCGCCGGCCTGCAGCCTTGCACGCAACTGCAGACGGTCCAGATTGCTCTGCACGCGCTGCAAACGCTCTGCATCATGGTCGAGTGCCAGCATCTCCACATCCGCCAGTTCCAGTATATGACTGGTCTTGCCACCGGGCGCGCAACAGGCATCGAGCACACGCATGTCGGCATAAACATCCAACAATTCCGCGGCGAACTGCGCACCGTAGTCCTGCACCGAAACCACACCCTCCTGGAATCCGGGCAACTGATCGACAGGTACCGGCTTGCTCAGGATGACGGCTTGGCGACCGAGCAGTTCATGTGCAATCTGCAATTGGTTCAAAGCCGCGCTGTAATCCTGCGGCGTGGTCTTTTTAAGATTGATACGCAATGACATCGGCGGATGTATATTGCCCGCCTCGAGGATGGATTGCCACGCTTGCGGATATTGCAGTTTGAGTTTGTCTATCCACCATTGCGGATAGGAGTACGTGGCTACTTCATTCTGCACATCGGTTTTTGCCAGCGTTTCAGCACGGCGCAAGTAGTTGCGCAGCACGGCGTTGACCAAGCCCTTGGCCCAGCGCTGTCTGAAGCTGACAGCCGCCTCGACCGCTTGGTTGACGACGGTGTGAGCACTGGCTTTGTCGTAAAGCAGCTGGTAGAGCGCCACCAGCAGCAAATGCTGCACGCCTTCATGCGTCAGCGGCTTTTCCAGCAACTGTGCCAGCACTGATTCGATACGGCCATAGAAGCGCAGCGTGCCGTAGCTCAGGTCCTGGGTGACTGCACGTTGCTGCGGTGTGATGTTGGGGTGCGTTCTGAACAGCAGTTCCAGCACGCCGGTCAGATTACGCCCGGCCAACACCTGACCAACGGCATCCGCTGCCAATCGTTGAGCGACGCGCAACCTAGCTGGCCTCAGTCAAAAACATGCCGTAACGGCTTGAGGTCATGGATATAAAAGCCATGGATATAACTTGCGAATTCGACAGCATCAGGTCGCCTTGCTCTCGCCGAGAAATTGCCCGGCTTTTAGTGAATGGCCTTGTAGAAACTCTTTTGCCGTAAGGCGTTTACCGCCCGGCATCTGCAACTCCTCAATACGCAGAATACCTTCGCCGCAACCGACCTGAATGCCATCCGTGATATCGACAATTTTCCCGGCTTCGGCCTGACCAGGCAAATCGGTAGCCATCCAGATACGGCAGACTTCGCCGTTCAGCGTCGTATGAGCAACCGGAAAAGGATTGAATGCACGCACCTGACGCGATAACGCCTGTGCCGACCGACTCCAATCGAGGGCGGCCTCGGACTTTTCCAGCTTGTGCGCGTAGGTCACCAGTGACTCATCCTGCGGCGTCGCGACAAGTTTGCCATCCTTCTCCAGTTGCTGCATGGCCTCGACCATCAGCCTAGCGCCGATGTTTGCCAGACCGTCATGCAAGGTCTGCGCCGTATCGCGCCCGGTGATCGGCAACACGCCGCGGCTGACCATGGCGCCGGCATCCAGCGCCGGCACCACTTCCATGATGGTCACGCCGGTTTCGCTGTCGCCAGCCAGCAGCGCACGCTGTATCGGCGCAGCACCGCGCCAGCGCGGCAGCAATGAAGCATGGATGTTGTAACAGCTGTATCGCGGCATATTGAGTACGCTAGTCGGAATGATCAGGCCATACGCCGCCACGATCATGACATCCGCATTTTCAGCCGCGATGCGCGCCTGCACATCGGCCTCTTTCAGGGTTTCCGGCTGAAACACCTCGATCCCGCTGGCAACAGCGAGCTGCTTGACCGGACTGGCCTTCAATTTCATACCGCGACCGGAAGGACGATCCGGCTGGGTCAATACCAGCGAGACCTGATGGCCTGCCTCGATCAGCGCCTGCAAGGCAGGCACGGCGAATTCCGGTGTTCCGGCAAAAATGATTTTCATAGAATGACTTTAATGGCGTGATGGATCAGACGTGCTCACGCTGACGTTTTTTCATCTTGTTCTTGATGCGTATCTGCTTGAGTTGAGAAAGGTAATCGACGAACACCTTGCCCAGCAGATGATCTATCTCATGCTGGATGCAGACCGCCAGTAACCCCTCGGCTTCCAGCGTGAATGGCTTGCCATTGCGATCCAGCGCCTCGACCGTGATCTTTTCAGCCCGCGTCACCGTGTCATAAATCCCGGGCACCGACAAACAACCTTCTTCATAGTCCTGCGAACCGGTCTTGCTGACCAGTTTTGGATTGATGAAGACCTGAAGGTTCTGCTTGTCTTCGCTGATATCGATGACGATGACCTGCTGATGCACATTGACCTGGGTCGCTGCCAGACCTATGCCGGGCGCGGCATACATGGTCTCCGCCATGTCGTCGATCAGACGGCGGATCGTGGCATCGACCTCCTTCACAGGCTTGGCGACGGTATAAAGCCGCGGGTCGGGATAATTCAAGATGTCTAAAATTGCCATAAAAGCTTGATTGTTGAATGAATTACATGCAGAATTTAATGCAAATTCGCGGGAGTTCCATCCGCTTTCAGATGTTCGCACATCTTGTGCATTCAAATACTGAGGCTAAAAAAATTATGTACAGACACATTATAACGCTGCTCTTGCTTGCTTGTGCGGCAATGAACGCTGTAGCGCAGGATGTGCAACTCCAGCCCGATCATCCCGACCGCCATGTCGTCGTCAAGGGCGACACCTTATGGGACATCTCGGCCAAATTCCTCAAGGATCCATGGCTCTGGCCCAAGGTCTGGAAGATGAACCGCGAACAGATCAAGAATCCGCATCTGATCTATCCGGGTGATGTGGTCGTGCTCGACCTCAGTGGCGGCGATCCACGACTGCGCCTGCTGCGTGAGACCGTGACGCTGGAACCGGGTATCCGCATCGAGGAACTTGAGAAAGAGGCGGTCGCCACCATCGCGCCCAACATCATCGAACCTTTCCTCAGCCAGCCCTTGATCATCGAAAACGACGAGCTGGACAACGCCCCGGCAATCGTCGGCGCCCAGGAAAACCGCGTGGTACTGAGCCAGGGTGTGCGCATCTATATCGACAAGATTGGCGAAGAGCAAGGTCGCTTCTGGAACGTCTACCGTACCGGCAAGGTCTTCACCGACCCGGTCACCAAGGAAGTCCTGGGCACCGAAGCTATCCATCTTGGCACCACCAACATCATCCGCTACGGCGCACCGGCCACCGCCGAAATCGCCAAAGCCAATCAGGAAATCTTCAAGGGCGACAAGCTGGTGATCGCCCCCGATGAATTAAGCAAGAGTTTCGTTCCCTGTGCACCGGACAGCCAGATTCAAGGTCAGATTCTTTCCATCTACGGTTCGGTCAACGAAGCCGGCCGCAATTCCATCGTCAGTATCAACCGCGGCAGCAAAGAAGGCATGGAGCCCGGTCATGTACTGGCGATCTATCGCGAAGGCAACCTGGTGAAGAACCCGGGCTATCAGAAAGCCAAGGATGAGGACGACAAAACCACAGTACCGGAAAATATCAAACTGCCCAACGAACGTGTCGGCCTGCTGATGGTATTCCGTACTTTTGATCGCATCTCCTACGGCCTCATCATGCAGGCCTCCGAGCCGGTCAACGCGCTGGATATCGTGCAAACCCCCTGACCATGCAACTGAATGACAGCGTCAGACAAGAGCTGGCGCTATGGATCGCACTTTGCAACATCCACGGCTTGGGCAATCAGGGCATTTGCCAATTGCTCAAGGCTTTTGGTGAGCCAAAATCAATATTTGACGCCTCCTATTCCCAACTGCGCCAGATCGTCACCGATAAAATCGCGGAAACGATCAGCACTGGTCCAGACACCGCCTCATCTGAAGCCACGCTCGACTGGCTGAAGTCCGATCAAAACCACCTGATTACTCTTGCCGACGCAGAATATCCGAAAGCCCTGCTGGAGATCCCCGATCCGCCGCCGCTACTCTATGCCAAAGGTCAAAAGCAATGGCTTAACACGCCCGGCATTGCCGTCGTCGGCAGTCGCAACGCCAGCCCACAGGGAGAGAAAAATGCCGAAGACTTTTCACAAGCACTGGCCAATCACGGCTACACCATCATCAGCGGCATGGCGCTGGGCATTGATGGTGCCGCGCATCGCGGTGCCCTAAAAGCAACCGGCGCGACCATTGCCGTCGTCGGCACCGGGCTGGACATCGTCTACCCTTCACGGCATCGCGAGCTTGCCCATCAGATCGCCGAGCGGGGTCTAATACTGTCCGAGTTCCCACTGGGCACGCCTTCCAGAGCGCAGAACTTCCCGCGCAGGAATCGTATCATCAGTGGCCTGGCCATGGGCTGCCTCGTGGTCGAAGCCAACGTGCAGAGCGGCTCATTGATCACGGCACGTCTCGCCGCCGAGCAGGGACGCGAGGTTTTCGCCATCCCCGGCTCCATCCATTCGCCGGTTTCCAAGGGCTGTCACCAACTGATCAAACAGGGTGCCAAACTGGTCGACAACATACAAGATATTGTGGATGAGCTCGGCGTAATCACTAGAGAAAATATTTACACAGAATCGCAAACTCCTCCGGAAGCCAATCCCCTATTGGCTTCCATGGGATTTGAGCCTATCACGATGGAAGCACTACTGGAACGCAGCGGCTTGACGAGCGATAACCTTTCGGCCATGCTGTTGATGCTGGAACTCGAAAGCAAGGTTGCATCGCTACCCGGGGGTCGATACCAGCGCCTCGCCTGATTCCGCTTTCATCACTTGGGGGAATATATGTTCGAAGTCCTGGTCTACATGTTCGAAAATTACTTTGAAGCAAATATCCGTCCCGACCAGAATACACTCGCCAATGAACTCTTCGCCGCAGGCTTCGACCAGGAAGATATCAACGGTGCGTTCGACTGGTTTTCAAAACTCGAAGAAATGTCCAACCTCTCTGCAATCTCTGCCACGCACAGCCTCGGCATGCGTGTCTACGGAGAGACTGAAATCAAGAAGATCAGCTCGGAAAGCCTGAGTTTCATCATGTTTCTCGAACAAGCCAAGGTGCTGGATTCCGCCCAGCGAGAGCTGGTCATTGACCGCGCCATGGCACTGTCACAACCCGAAGTCAGCATCGACGAAACGCGCTGGATCGTGCTGATGGCCTTGTGGAACCAAGGCAAGGCCAATGACTACCTGTTCGTCGAAGATGCCATGTTCGGCGACAACCGGCCGACCGTACACTAACGATCGGCACGGTATTACTTGGCAGGCAGGGAGAGTCTCTGCATGATAGTGGAGATAATGCCTGCCTGATTCAGCGTATAAAAATGCAATCCGGGCGCTCCGCCCGTAATCAGTCTTTCCGACAATTCCGTCACCACATCCATACCGAATGAACGCAAGGATGGCAGATCATCGCCAAAATCCTGCAGGCGCAGACGCAGCCAGCGCGGAATATCCGCACCGCACACTGACGAGAATCTTGCCAGCTGGGTGTAGTTGTAGATCGGCATGACGCCGGGCACGATGGGAATATCGATGCCCAAGGCCTGACACTGATCAACAAACCGGAAATAAGCATCCGTATTGTAGAAATACTGCGTAATGGCAGCATCGGCTCCCGCATCCACCTTGGCCTTGAAGTTCTTCAGGTCGGCACTGGCGGAGCTAGCTTCAGGATGGAACTCGGGATAGGCCGCCACTTCGATCTCGAACCAGTCACCGGTCTGCTCGCGAATGAAAGCCACCAGTTCATTGGCATAGCGGAAATCGCCGGCACTCGCTTCGCCGGATGGCAAATCACCGCGCAGCGCAACCAGATGGCGGATGTTCTTCGCCTTGTAGGCCTGCAGAAGTTCAGCAATCTCCTGCTTGCTCGATGAAATACAGGAAATATGCGGCGCCGCTTCATGGCCCTCGCCCTGGATCTCCAGTACCGTGTCCATGGTGCGGTCGCGCGTGGAGCCGCCGGCACCGAAGGTCACGGAAAAGAATTTGGGCTGCAGTTGCGCCAGCTGCTTGCGCGTTTCGCGCAACTTGCTCACGCCTTCCGCCGTCTTCGGCGGGAAAAACTCGAAACTGATCACAGGATCACTCATATTGTAGTTATGGGTCTTATTGATTGACCGGGATTAATGACATCAACAACCAGGAAATGATGCTGTAGAGGATCGCTCCAAGGATGCCCGAAAGCAGCGACTGCACATGGAAGCCTTCCAGCACATGCCCGACGAAGTAGAACAACAATCCGTTGATCACAAGGATAAACAGTCCCAGCGTCAGTACGGTGACCGGCAAGGTCAGCAGTACCAGTACCGGCCTGATCAGGACATTGACCAGCCCGATCACGGCGGCCGCGATCAGTGCCGACATAAAGCCAGCGACCTCGATTGAAGGCATCAGGTAGGCGACTGCCAGCAAGGCCAGCGCGTTCAGTATCCAGATCAGCAATAGCAGCATGACAGTCTCTCCCTCTTGTTACTGCAAATCAGGCGCCTGTCAGCGGACGCCTGTTGATACAGTTTTAGTAGCGGTAATGATCCGGTTTGTAAGGACCTTCGACCGACACACCGATATAGGCGGCCTGCTGGTCGCTCAAACGGGTCAGCTGCGCGTTGAGCTTCTTCAACTGCAGAATCGCCACCTTTTCGTCCAGATGCTTGGGCAACGTGTAGACACCGACCGGATACTTCTCGCTATGGCTGAACAGCTCGATCTGCGCAATGGTCTGGTTGGCAAAGGAGCTGGACATCACGTAAGACGGATGGCCGGTACCGCAGCCCAAATTGACCAGACGACCCTTGGCCAGCAGGATGATGCGCTTGCCGTCAGGGAAAATCACATGATCGACCTGCGGCTTGATCTCTTCCCACTGGTATTTTTCCAGTGAAGCGACATCGATCTCATTGTCGAAGTGACCAATGTTGCAGACAATGGCCTGATCTTTCATCCTGGCCATGTGCTCATGGGTAATGACATGATAGTTGCCGGTCGCGGTAACGAAGATGTCGCCATGTTCACAGGCATAATCCATGGTCACCACACGGTAACCTTCCATTGCGGCTTGCAGGGCGCAGATCGGGTCGATCTCGGTCACCCAGACTTGTGCAGACAGGGCTCGCAACGCCTGAGCAGAACCCTTGCCCACATCGCCGTAACCGGCCACAACGGCCACTTTGCCGGCAACCATGACATCGGTTGCACGCTTGATGCCGTCAACCAGAGACTCGCGACAACCGTAAAGGTTGTCGAACTTGGATTTGGTCACAGAATCGTTAACATTGATTGCGGGGAATGCCAGGCGTCCTTCCTTGTGCATCTGATACAGGCGATTGACACCCGTAGTGGTCTCTTCGGTCACACCCTTGATCTTGGAAAGGCGGGTGGAATACCAGGTCGGATCGGTCTTCAATTTGGCCTTGATGGCATTGAACAGATACACCTCTTCCTCGCTGCCAGGATTGTGCAGCACGGTTTCATCCTTCTCAGCCTTGGAGCCCAGATGCAGCAACAATGTGGCATCACCACCATCATCCAGGATCATGTTGGAATAACCGCCGTCCGGCCATTCGAAGATGCGATGAGTGTACTCCCAGTACTC
>JAEWTK010000211.1 GCA_023459535.1 Pseudomonadota bacterium | reverse complement strand
CGGGTGCAGGGCATGAGCCTGCGCGACCTCGAGCCTAGTCTGAACAAGCAGCAGAAGGAGTGGGCGCAGGAGATCAAGGCGCGGTCGACCGAAGGGCTGACACCGGCTCAGCAGGCCGATCTGCCCGAATGGCTGTGGCAAAAGCTCAGTGCCCAATATGGAGCGGAGCAGGCACTCACTATTGCGCGCAGCATGCATCAGCCGGCCAGTCTTGATCTGCGGGTGAACACAATCAAGACCAACCGGGAGGATGTCATGCAGAGATTCCGCAGTGAATCGACCGACATCACAACGACCCCCTATTCGCCGACAGGTCTGCGCATGGCGCAGAAAATGAGCATCAGCCGCCATCCTTTCTTCACGGACGGCAAGATCGAGGTGCAGGACGAAGGTAGCCAGCTGCTGGCGCAACTGGTGGCCCCGCGCCGTGGCGAGATGGTGGCGGATTTCTGTGCCGGTGCGGGCGGCAAGACGCTGGCGATGGGCGCGTTGATGCGCAATTCCGGCCGTCTTTACGCGTTTGATGTGTCGGAAAAGCGGCTGTCCAATCTGGGCCAGCGTCTCAAACGCTCCGGCCTTTCCAATCTGCACAGCCAGCTCATCAGCAGCGAGCAGGACCCGAAATTGAAACGCCTGCAAGGCAAGTTCGACCGTGTGCTGGTCGATGCTCCCTGTAGCGGGCTCGGTACTTTGCGACGTAACCCGGATTTGAAATGGCGCCAGACTGAACAGGATATCCGTGAGTTGACCGCGAAGCAGGCTTCCATCCTGGAGCGCGCAGCACGCTTGGTGAAGGACGGTGGCCGCTTGGTCTACGCTACCTGCAGCCTGCTGGCGGATGAAAACGAACAGATAGCCGCAGGGTTTGTTGCCGCGCATCCGGAATTCAGCCTGCTGCCCGCCAAGGAAATCCTTGCTCAACAGCATATCGAGCTGGATACCGGTGACTATTTCAGGTTATTTCCGCATCTGCATGAAACCGATGGTTTCTTTGCGGCCGTGTTCGAGAAAAAGCCAGCGTCAGTCAAGGCGGAGCAGACTAAGGCGGAGCCGAAAACTGAGCCTGTTGACGAGAAATTAGAGGCAGAGGCACCAGTCAAGGCGAAAAAGACGGTCAAAACGCCGGCGAAAAAACCGGTCACGAAAAAACCGGCGGTGAAAAAAGCAGCCGTGAAGAAAGCCGCTGTGAGTACCGTGAAAAAGGCAGCCAAGCCGGCATGAAACTGCCAGGACTGAATCTGCAGATCCTGCTGGCAGCCGTGATTGGCCTCGTTACAGGTCTGCTTTTTCAGTTGATGGGACCCGATAGCAAAACGGTCGCGGTCGGCCTCTATGCCAGTAATATCGTCGGCGGCGTCTTTATCGACCTGCTGAAGATGATACTGATACCGCTGGTCTTCAGCTCGATTGCCGTTGGTATCGCCAATCTGCAGGGGCATGGGCAGATGGGCAGGGTCTGGAAACTGGCGCTGGTTTATTTCGTGCTGACCATGATGATCGCCGTGTTCATGGCCATGCTGTTCAGCAATATCTTCAAACCAGGCGAAGGCATGCATATCGCCATGTTTGCTGGCGCCATGGATCAATTTCATGCCGAGCAGATGACCCTGCCGCAGTTCTTTGCACAGTTTCTCGGCCGATTGTTCGTCAACCCTTTTGCCGCTTTTGCACAAAACAACGTACTGGCGGTCGTGGTATTTGCCCTGATTGTCGGTATTGCACTGGTCATCGGTGGCGAGCGTTACCGGCAGATCCATCAGCTGCTGCAGGAATTTCTCGAACTGAACTTGCGCATTGTCGGCTGGGTCATGGTCATCGCGCCGCTCGGCATCATGGCTTTGTTGATCAAGCTGACGGCAACGCAGGATCTGGCGATGTTCGCTACCTTGGGCAAGTTCATCGCCATTGTGTTGGGCACTACCATGCTGCATGGTCTTCTGGTGCTGCCTCTGCTGCTTTATCTGTTTACCGGAATGACACCGCTGACCTTTTTTCGCGGCTCGCGTGAAGCACTGATCACGGCGCTGGCAACCAGTTCCAGCGCGGCGACGTTGCCGGTCACCTTGCGTTGCATAGAGCAGAATCTGGGCGTTAAACGTGATGTTGCCGGTTTTGTCGCGCCGCTTGGTGCCACCATCAATATGGATGGTACTGCCCTTTATGAGGCGGCGGCGGCGTTGTTCATCGCCAATTTGGTTGGCATTGAACTCAATCTGATTCAGCAGATCGTGGTATTCCTGACAGCCATGATCGCCGCCATGGGCGCCCCCGGCATTCCCAGTGCCGGCATGGTGACCATGGTCATGGTGTTGCAGGCGGTCGGTCTGCCGGCCGAGGCGATTGCGATCTTGTTGCCGATCGATCGGGCGCTGGATACCTTCAGAACTGCGGTTAACGTGGAAGGCGACATGGTGGGCAGCCTGATAGTTGATAGGCTGGTTAATGACGAGCCGATGAATCCTGATCAGACTGTCTGATTTGTAAAACAGCCACGCTTTACCTGCATTATTTCTCTTTTGCCAGTTGCTGGCGGAATTCCTCCAGCTTTGCCTCGTAATCTTCAGCCTCGCCAAAGTCCAGAAAGCGCGCATAGCGTGCGTGGGTGCCAAGCACCTTGCGCGCATGCTTGATCGGGCAGAAATACTGTTCGGTGCGCGCCACGATTTCGCTGATGTAGGCAATCATGCCACTGCCGTAGGCACAGTAGGTGCAGTGGAATTTCTCGATGAAATTCAGGTAGTTCAGCTTCTGGCGGTCAAAGATGATGTAGTCGCTGCGCTGCACCCGTTTGATGCCGTAGATGGGAAAACAGGTGAACTGGTAGAAGCTGATGAAAATGTCGGCAATCACCAGAGGCACGATCATGCTGTAGATGATGGGGCCGGTGATCAGGTTGAGCGGGCGGTAGATGACCAGCCAGCGGAAGAAGTTGGTCTTCATCCTGCTGTGCGCTTCCCGCACGGATTTCTCGAACTCGACGCGTTTGCCCTTGATCTGGAAATAGATGCTGGAGGGCTGCTCGCTGAGCGCCGTGCGTAGTTCATCCTCCAGCGCAGTGATCTGTTCCAGCAGTTGCTGCACACGGTTGTTCATTGAATTCCCCCTTGATAGTTATCCAGCAGCAACGGGAGATTCCGTCGTTTGTCAGGTCCCCGATGGTGTTTTGTGTTCAAAGCGCTGCTGACCATGAGTTGCCAGTGAGTAGACCGCCGGAACCACGATCAGTGTCAGCAGCGTGGATGAGATCATGCCGCCGATGACGGCGACCGCCAGCGGGCCGTTGGTCTCGGCGCCAGCGCCCAAGCCCAGTGCGGCGGGCAGTAGCGCCAGAATCACGGTAAGCGAAGTCATCAATACCGGTCGCAATCTGATTGGACAGGCCTGGCGCAGCGCGTCGTCGATCTCCGTGCCTTTTTCCCGCAGCTGATTGGTCAGGTCTACCAGCAGGATAGAGTTCTTCGCCACCAGGCCGATCAGCAGCACCATGCCGATCATGGAGAAGATGTTGAGCGAGTTGCCGGTCAGCAGCAAGGCCAGCACGCCGCCGATGACGGCCAGCGGTTGCGCGACCATGACGATCAGCGGCTGCAGGAAGGAGTTGAACTGGCTGGCCAGCACCATATAGAGCAGGACAAGCGCCAGAGCAAAGACGAAGACCATGTTATCGATGGTTTTGCCCATTTCTTCCGCTTCCCCAGCCAGCCGGATGTGATAGCCGGGTGGCAGGATTTCCTCGGCAATCAGATTGACATTGTCCACCGCCTGGTCGAGCGGGATGCTCGGGCTGGCGTAGAGTGTCGCTGCATACTGCAGGTCGAAGCGGCCGATGACGGCGGCTCCCAGCGACTGCTTGAAGGTGACAACGGAATCCAGGCGCACCAGTTCGCCATCGCTACTGCGCAGAAAGATCTTCTTCAGGTCCTCGGGCTGGGTCAGGCTGCCTTCCCTGGCCTTGATGCGGATGTTGTAGCGCTGGCCGTCGCCTGGCTCGTCGTTGAAGCTGGCGACGTCGATGCCGCCACTGTAAAGGCTGATGGCAGTGGCGATGTCGCGTGCCGTGATGCCAAGGCTGGCGGCGCGTACGCGATCGACGGTCATCACC
>JAEWTK010000210.1 GCA_023459535.1 Pseudomonadota bacterium | reverse complement strand
CTATCAGGGTGGCGCGGTCAGTTCGCGCGTGCGCGAGGCGGCCGCCAATCTGCAGAAGGCGCAAGAAGACATGGAAGTCGCCAGACGTCAGGCCGACCTCGAAACACGGCAGGCCTACCTCGATGTCAGCAGCGGCGTGGCGCAGATCAGGGCCTACGAACAGGCACTGCTTTCCAGCCAGAGCCAGCTGGATTCGACCAATCTGGGTTATGAAGTCGGCGTGCGCACCAGCGTCGATGTGCTCAACGCACAACAGCAGTACTACACGGCCAAACGGGATTTATTGCAGGCCCGCTACAACTACCTGATCAGCTCGGTGCGCCTCAAATATGCCAGCGGCATCCTGACCGAAGCCGATCTGGCGGAAATCAACCAGCAGCTGATTGCAAAGAACTGATAGCGAAGAATTGATCACAAATAACTGATCGCCAGGGACTGAAACCGATGCAAACCCACCTGATCTGCCAAGCCGCCAGCAGCCAGCTGGTCGTCATTGATATGCAGGAAAGACTGGCGAGCGCCATGCCTGCCGAACACAGGCAGCAGGTATTGAAGAACAACGCGATCCTGCTGCAGGCCGCCGCGTTGCTGGAAGTGCCGGTCATCCATACGGAACAGTATCCCAAAGGGCTGGGGCCGACCTGCGCCGAACTGCAACCGCTGCTGACTCAGGCTGCGGTGAGCAAGACGGCTTTCTCCTGCTGCGAGGAACCGACCTTTCAGCGCAAACTGGTCGGCGACCGGCCACAGGTGGTACTGGCCGGCATGGAAGCGCACATCTGCATTTTGCAGACTGCACTGGCGCTACGTGAACAGGGCAGGCAAGTGTTTGTCGTCGAGGATGCCGTGCTCTCACGCAATACGGCCAACAAGACCAACGCACTGACGCGCCTACGTCAGGCCGGCATTGTCGTCAGCAACACCGAATCCGTCATCTTCGAGTGGCTGGGCAAGGCCGAGGGCGAAGCCTTCAAGACGCTCAGCAAACTCATCCGCTAGTCCACAAACTCACTGCAAATACCGCGCGACCAGTGACGCGATACGTTCCGTCGCGCCGGTAGCACTGGCGCTGAATGCAAACGCTGCGGCCGACATCCGCAGACGTTCCTGCTCGTCCTGCAACAGGCGCTGCAAACCAGCCGACAGTGCCGGCGCATCAGCCACGCGCAAGGCCGCGCCGTGCGCGATCGCCTGTTCGGTCGCCTGCTCGAAATTAAAGGTATGCGGCCCGATCAGCACCGGCTTGCCCATGGCACAGGCCTCGATCAGGTTCTGGCCGCCGAGGGGCAGCAGGCTGCCGCCGATGAAAGCCAAGTCACAGGCCGCATAATAAGTGAACATCTCACCCATGCTGTCGCCCAGCAGCACCTCGGTATCAGCCGGCAGCGGCTCGGTCAGCGATGACTTGCGTGCGAAGCGCAGCCCGCGCTTTTGCAACAGGGTGGCGTCGTCGTCGAAGCGCTGTGGGTGACGCGGCACGATGACTGTCAGCAACCCGGGGATCTGTAGTTGCTGCACGGCATCCAAAACAAGCGCCTCTTCGCCGTCGCGCGTGCTGGCGGCGAGGAACACCGGCCGCGCACCGAACAGGGCGCGCAAGGCGGCACCGGCACTGTTGGCACTAGCAGGCGGCTGTACATCGAACTTGAGGTTGCCGCACACCGTCACCTGCGCCGCGCCGAGTTGCCGGAAACGCGCTGCATCCTGATCTGTCTGCGCGGCAATCGCCGTCAGACCCCGCAACCCCTGCCGCGTCAGATCCGCCACCTTGCCGTAGCCACGGGCCGAGCGCTCAGACAGCCGTGCATTGACCAGCAACAGGGGGATATCCCGCGCCCGGCAGCCGGCGATCAGGTTGAACCAGAGCTCGGTCTCCATCAGCAGCCCGATGGTTGGGCGGAAATGATGGAGAAAACGCGCCACCGCATCCGGTGTATCGTAGGGCAGATAGACGCGGTCTACACGGTCGCCGAACAACTGCTCACCAGCCTCGCGCCCGGTCGGCGTTGCGTGGGTCAGCAGGATGCGATGCTGCGGGTGTTGCGCCATCAGCGCCTGCACCAGGGGCGCGGCGGCGCGGGTTTCGCCGAGCGAAACGCAATGCAGCCAGATGACCGGTTGTTGCGGACTGATTTTATAGAAGCCGTAACGCTCCGCCAGATGCTGCCGGTATTCCGGCTGGCGCATACCGCGCCACAGGAGTTTCAGTGGCGTAAAAGGCAACAGCGCATAGAGCAGTAGCGAATAGAAGAATCTGGACATGGACCGATTTTCTCACACATCAACAGCCGCGAAAAAATGTCCAGAAAATTATTTTCCGGCAGGTGAGCAAGGACTCACCTTGAGCAATCGCAAGGCCAGTCTGGCTATTGCCTTTGATGCACTTTTCCGGTGCAGTTTTTGATACAAATTTATGGTTGACGAACCCTACGTAATGACATAACTTTACATCCAATCACAACATATTGTGGTTGGAGCCTGTTTTCCCCGATAAACAGTGCAGTAGTCCCCAACAAGAAAATCTAGCAAAATCAGGAAGGATGCGTTCCCATGCTCAAGGCCGTGAAAATGTCTCAAGAGACCGAAAAAGAAGTTCCCATGCAATCTGTCTCCCTCGATATCTGGGACAAGAAGTACCGCCTGAAGACCAAGCAGGGTGAATGTCTCGACGCATCCATGGACGACACCTATCGTCGCGTGGCACGCGCACTGGCTGATGCCGAAGACACCGAAGAAAAACGCGAATTGTGGTACGAGAAGTTCGTCTGGGCTCTGCGCCGCGGTGCCATCCCCGCCGGCCGCATCACTTCCAACGCCGGTGCGCTGGAACACAAACCAGCTACCTCCACCATCAACTGCACGGTATCCGGCACGGTTGAAGACAGCATGGACGGCATCCTGGAAAAAGTGCATGAAGCCGGCCTGACCCTGAAAGCCGGTTGCGGCATCGGTTACGAATTCTCCACCCTGCGTCCGAAAGGCGCATTTGTCGCCGGCGCCGGCGCCTACACCAGCGGCCCGCTGTCCTTCATGGATATCTACGACAAGATGTGCTTCACCGTCTCTTCCGCCGGTGGCCGTCGCGGCGCACAGATGGCGACTTTCGACATCTCCCATCCGGATGTCACCGACTTCATCAAGGCCAAACGCGAAGCCGGCCGCCTGCGCCAGTTCAATCTATCCTGCCTGATCACCAAGGAATTCATGGAAGCGGTGAAAGCCGATGCCGAGTGGAAACTGGCCTTCCCGGTCACCGCCAGTGAAGCCGAAGCCGACAAGCTCGACCTGAAGGATGACAGCAAAGTGGTCTGGCGCGAATGGCCGGTCAAGAACAAATACCTGACCCGCGAATCCGACGGCAAGGTCGCCTGCCGCGTCTATAAGACCATCAAGGCGCAGCGTCTGTGGGATGTGATCATGTCCTCCACCTACGACTTCGCCGAGCCGGGCTTCATCCTTATCGACCGCGTCAACGAGATGAACAACAACTGGTTCTGCGAGAACATCCGCGCTACCAACCCTTGCGGCGAACAGCCCTTGCCGCCTTATGGCGCCTGCCTGCTGGGTTCGGTCAACCTGACCAAGTTCGTGCGCCAGCCTTTCACCGACAAGGCGCATTTCGACTGGGACGAATACCGCGAAGTGGTCGCCACTTTCACCCGCATGCTGGACAACGTAGTCGAGATCAACGGCCTGCCGCTGCAACAACAGCGTGACGAAATCGCCCGCAAGCGTCGCCACGGCATGGGCTACCTCGGCCTCGGCTCCACACTGACCATGCTCAAGATGAAATACGGCGAAGCCGATTCATTGAGATTCACCGAAGAAGTGACCAAGGTCATGGCCGAAGTGGGTTGGGAAGTCGGCGTCGAACTGGCCAAGGAAAAAGGCCCGGCACCGATCATGGAAGAAGAGTTCGTCGTTACCGCCGACATGCTGGCCAAGCGTCCGGAAATGAAGGCCGACGGTATCAAGCTCGGCGCCAAGGTCAAAGGCAAGGTGCTGATGGGCCTCTACAGCAAGTACATGCAGCAGTTCCCGGAAGCCCTGCGCAAGGAGATCGCCAAGAACGGCGTGCGCTTCACGCACCACAGTTCGATCGCGCCGACCGGCACCATTTCACTGTCGCTTGCCAACAACGCCAGCAACGGTATCGAACCTTCGTTCGCCCACCACTATGCGCGCAACGTGATTCGCGAGGGCAAGAAATCCAAGGAGAAGGTCGACGTCTTCTCCTACGAACTGCTGGCCTACCGCGAACTGGTCAATGCGAGCGCCATGCCGTTCTCCGACAAACCGGAAGAACAGCTGCCGGATTACTTCCTCGATTCCTCGACGATCCAGGCCAAGGCCCACGTGGACATTCAGGCCGCCGCACAGAAATGGATCGACAGCTCCATTTCCAAGACCATCAACGTGCCGACCGACTACGACTTCGAGGACTTCAAGAACATCTACCTCTACGCCTACGACAAGGGCCTGAAGGGCTGCACCACCTTCCGCTTCAACCCGGAAGCCTTCCAGGGCGTGCTGGTGACCGAGAAGGATCTGGAAAACACCACCTACAAGTTCACGCTGGAAGACGGCGCCATCATCGAAGCCAAGGGCAACGAAGAGATCGAATACGACGGCGAGATCCACAGCGCCGCCAATCTGTACGACGCGCTGAAGGAAGGTTACTACGGCAAGTTCTGATGAACTGACCGCTCAAGGAGAAAAAACATGGCTATCAAAATCGAAAAGAAAATCACCGGCTACAACGTCGTCACCGAAGAAGACAAGGCCAAGGCGGCCGAAGCCGAACTGCTGGCCTCGCAGAAAACCGCCGAGATCCTGCAACTGGGCGAACCGCTGAGCCGTCCGGAAAAACTGGTCGGCAACACCTACAAGATCAAGACGCCGGTGACCGAGCACGCGCTCTACATCACCATCAACGACGTCATCATGAACGAAGGCACCCCGCAGGAACACCGCCGTCCGTTCGAGATCTTCATCAACTCCAAGAACATGGACCACTTCCAGTGGATCGTCGCGCTAACCCGCGTCATGTCCGCCGTATTCCGCAAGGGCGGCGATGTCACCTTCCTGGTTGAAGAACTGCACAGCGTGTTCGACCCCAGCGGCGGCTATTTCAAAAAGGGCGGCAAATACATCCCCAGCCTGGTCGCCGAGATCGGTGAAGTGCTGGAACAGCACCTGCAGGAAATCGGCATGCTGAAAAAGGCCGAGCCGGATCAACACCAGAAAAAACTGATCGAGGAAAAAAAGACCCAGTACATGGAAAAGAACGCCCATGAACCGGTCAACGCCGAAGGCTTCCCCGCCGGCGCGCAACTCTGCAACAAGTGCCACACCAAGGCGGCGATTGTGATGGACGGATGTTTGACTTGTTTGAATTGCGGCGAGAGTAAGTGCGGTTAATGATTATGTAATTTCACATGGGCTTATTCTTATGTTGAATTTGATATGAGCCATTGTTAGAAAGGTGGAAGTTATGCCTCTAGAAGCTAGCTCAATTCAAATCAAAAAAGATCGCTTTCTTAAACAGAACCCGTATGCGCATATTGACGGGGAGGGGAAGTTAAGCGCACTTCCACCGACTTACTCCTTTGTTGAAGCGACGTTAGAAGAAATCGCACAAGATCGCATTCTCCTGGAAAATCCTTATGCTCATGATCATGGAGCCCATGGATTCCAAGCAATTAGAAAGCTTAACTCTGTTGCATCAATGCAATTAACTGAATTTAACGCCAAACCTCGTGACTATTATTCCGATAAAGAAATTGAAAAATTCGCAAGAACCATCCAAATTGAACTTTGGAAAAATCGGAAATCATTGCTATCTAGTTCCTCCAACCCTATTGAGCTTTTAGATCCAGAATTAGCTTTCAAAGCGCTAGGCTTCAATTTTGAGTTAGTCGAAACTTTAGGCCAGTTTCAACGTGGTGATGTAGCTTTCGAAGTAGCAGGAACTATCAACAAAAAGTTGAAGCGCATCCAAATCTCAAGACAGTTTCCATCCGAAACTCGGAGGTTCACTGCTGCACATGAGCTAGGGCACGCAGTTATGCATGCGAGCAATGGCATGCATCGTGATAGACCAATTAATAGTGCTTTTTTACAAAATCGCTCTTCTACTGAAATTCAAGCTGACAAGTTCGCTACTTATTTTTTGATGCCGGAGAAATTGGTAAGGAAGATTTTTAAGCAGCTGTTTTTAGCAGAGCAGTTCTACGTTGATGAAAATACAGCATTCGCTCTTGGCTATGACTATACAATCTTAAAGACTATGTCAGTTCGAGAGCTTGCAAGACTTCTAGCTAAGTCTGAAAAATACAATTTTAAAAATTTTAGTTCTTTAGCTAACCACTTCTATGTATCAGAACAGGCGATGGCCATTCGTTTAGAAGAACTGAATTTGATTGCTTCATCTTAAATTTGCATAAGTCACTCCGAGCGTCCTCGATTACAGCGCGCAGAATGTTAATCTTAACAATTCGTAATTTTTCTCTCTATTCTTTAAATCTGACAGGTTGCGCGGATGTTACACGCGTGCCATAAGCTTAAGAA
>JAEWTK010000209.1 GCA_023459535.1 Pseudomonadota bacterium | reverse complement strand
CGGTTGGTCGCCAGCTTGGGCGGCATGCCCTTCAGCTTTGCCCCGAAGAACATGTTGAGAAACAAAGTCTGCACGATATCGTCGCGGTGATGCCCCAGCGCGATCTTGTTGGCCCCCAACTCTTGTGCGGTACGGTAGATGATGCCGCGACGCAGGCGGGAGCAAAGCGAACAGGTAGTTTTGCCTTCGGGAATCTTCTCCTTGACGATGGAATAGGTGTCGGCTTCGACAATACGGTATTCCACCCCCAGATTTTCCAGATATTCCGGCAGGATATGTTCGGGAAAGTTCGGTTGCTTCTGGTCCAGGTTCATCGCGATCAGTTTGAAGTTGACCGGCGCGCGTTCCTGCAGGGCCAGCAACATCATCAGCATGGTGTAAGAATCCTTGCCGCCGCTCATGCAGACCAGGATGGTATCGCCATCCTCGATCATGTTGTAATCGCCGATCGCCTTGCCGGTGGCGCTGATCAGGCTGTTGCGCAACTTGAGAAAGTTGCCGGAGACGTTGTCGGGGTAATGTTTCATGGCGCGGTCAAACTACAAAGCAAATGGGAGTGCAATTTTACCGGAAAGGCAGCGATTTTCTGAAAAATCAATCAAAAGGCCTGGGTTTCCCAGGCCAGCGATTGTTTGCCTGGTGTGAGAAAGCGCTGTAACTCAAGATGTTTTACGGGTATTTAGTGATTCAAAGATTCAGCGAGCGGCCGCCATCGACCGCAATCACTTGCCCGGTCATGAACGGTGCGTCCTGGATCAGGAAGCGTACGGCCTTGGCGACATCGTCACCTTCGCCGATGCGTTTCAGCAGGGTCTGCGAAATGACTCTTTTTCGATAGACTTCGTCGAACTGCGGGTTGTCTTCCGGCCACATTACCGGCCCGGGGGCGACGGCGTTAACGCGGACATCGGGCGCCATTTCGTGTGCCAGTGATTTGGTCAGGGTGACCAGGCCAGCCTTGGCGACGCTGTAGACGATGTAGCCCTTTTTCGGGCGTTCCACATGCATATCCGTGATGTTGACGATGCAGCCTTTGGTCTTGGTCAGTTCGGCAGCGGCGGCCTGCGACAGGAACAGCGGCGCTTTCAGGTTGGAGCCGATCAGGTCCTGCCATTGATTGTCGCCGATATCGCCCAGTTCGGTGGCGTAGTAGCTGGAAGCGTTGTTGATCAGCACGTCGAGGCGGCCGAAATGCTGGACGGTTTCCTGCACCAGTTTGGGCAGTACGGCCAGGTTGAGCAGGTCGCCGTGAATGATGGCGACCGAGTTCGGCCGTTGCAGGTTGAGTTCGGATTGTAATGCGCGCGCTTCGGATGCAGATTGCCGGTAGTGGATCATCAGTTTGGCGCCGCCGGCGTGCAGCATGCGGCAAATGGCAGCGCCCACGCGCTTGGCACCGCCGGTGATGAGGATGACTTTATTCTCAAGGCTGATTTCTGTGCTATCGCTCACGCTGAATTCCAATGAATGCCTTTGTTATCAAAAAATGGCGCTATCAAAATAGGTAGCCAAAAAAGTTGGCCAAAAAAACTGGCTAGCCTGCCAAGCCATTATAATCCGGGTCTATGAACGCCAACTTACCTGCCCCGGACGCTGAAGCCATTGCGCACAGCGAAATGCTGGCACAAAGAATCAAAACGGAGATTGCCGGGAACCAGGGCTGGATCGATTTCGCCCGCTACATGCAACTTGCATTGTATGCGCCGGGACTAGGTTATTACAGCGGCGGGGCAAAAAAGTTCGGGCATGGCGGGGATTTTGTCACGGCGCCGGAGATATCGCCGCTGTTTGCGCAATGTCTGGCAAGGCAGGCGGCACAGGTGCTGGAGGCGGCATCGGGTGACCTGCTCGAACTGGGCGCGGGAACCGGCAGTCTGGCGGCTGAACTTCTGCTTGAGCTGGAACGGCTGCAACGGATACCAGGGCGTTACCTGATTCTGGAAGTCAGTGCCCACTTGCGCGAGGTGCAGCAAAAAACGCTGGCGGCAAGGTTACCGCCGGACCTCTTCAGCCGGGTGCACTGGTTGGATGCCTTGCCGCAAAATTTCAGCGGCATGATTCTGGCCAATGAGGTGCTGGATGCTCTGCCGGTGCATGTCGTCAAGACTTCGGTGGATGGGCCGCTGGAACTGGGTGTCGTCGCGAGTGATCAGGGCTTTGCCTGGTCGGAGCGGCCGCTGGCCAACGCTCAACTGCAGACCTTGCTTGCCGGGCTGGATTTGCCGCCTGATTATGTGACGGAACTGTGTCCGGCAGCGAACGGGCTGGTGAGCAGTCTTGCGCAGATGCTGGAAAGCGGGGTCATGTTGTTTATTGATTATGGCTTCCCGCGGCGCGAGTATTACCATCCGCAACGCAATCAGGGCACCCTGATGTGCCATTACCGGCATTATGCTCATGATGATCCTTTTCTCTATCCGGGTTTGCAGGACATCACGGCGCATGTCGATTTCAGTGCCGTGGCACAGACGGCGCTGGCGAATGACCTGGAATTGAAAGGGTATTGCGGTCAGGCGCAGTTTCTCATCAACTGCGGTATTACCGAGCTGTTGAGCCGCGTTTCACCGCAGGATATGGCCAGTTACGCGCCACTTGCATCACAGGCACAGAAACTGTTGTCGCCTGCCGAGATGGGCGAATTGTTCAAGGTGATGGCGCTGGGCAGGCAATGTGAGTGCTCGCTGCTGGGCTTTATGCAGGGCGACCGCTCGCATACGCTTTAAGGAGGCGCTGATTAAAGGAGTGAGCAGGATGAAGTGCAACCGCAAGGGTCATGTCCATCAAGTGCCCGCTCCTGCGTCGCGACCTTGACGCTACAACCGCAAGGGTCGTGTCCGTCAGGGGCCCGCTCCTGCGTCGCGACCTTGACGCCACAGGGTGGCCGGTCGCATACGCTTTAGCAGGAGCGCTTGACGAAACCGCCATGAGCGACTCAGGTATAATCGCCGCCTTATTATTGAGCGTAGATCACCATGTCCGAAAAAGACACATCCGCAAACGAGGATTTGAAGCACCGGCCGATACGCAGTTTTGTCCTGCGTCAGGGTCGTTTGACGCCAGCACAACAGCGTGCAATTGAAACCAATATGCCGCGTTTTGGCGTTGCCTACAAACCGGAGTTGTTGGCACTGGATGCCCTGTTCGGTCGTGCCGACAGTAGCAAGATTCTGGAGATCGGTTTCGGCATGGGCGACAGTACGGCAGCCATCGCTGCGGCCAATCCGCACATCGACTATCTGGGTATCGAGGTGCATGGTCCTGGAGTCGGCAATCTGCTGAGGCTGATTGAGGCTTCACAGCTGACCAATCTTCGCCTGATCCAGCACGATGCGGTGGAAGTGTTGAACAACATGATTGCTGATGGTGCGCTGGATGGTGTGCATATCTTTTTCCCCGATCCCTGGCACAAGAAGCGCCATAACAAGCGGCGTTTGATTCAGCCGGCGTTCATCAGCATGCTGTGCAGCAAGTTGAAAGCGGGCGCTTACATTCATGTGGCGACGGATTGGCAAGAGTATGCGGAATGGGTGCTGGAGGTGCTGAGCGCCGAACCGTTACTGGAAAATACCGTGAAGGATTACGCACCGCGGCCGGATTACCGGCCGCTGACCAAGTTCGAGAAACGCGGCTTGAATCTAGGTCACGGTGTCTGGGACCTGATCTTCACCCGCAAATAACCACTGGCCGATGATTTTTTCGGCCTCTTCCACGCCCTGTTTCTTCAGGCTGGAAAAGAGTTGTACCGTGCAATTTCCCCAGGTCTCGTTCAGTTCCTTTTTTACTGCCTGCAGGGTCTGATTGGCGGCGTTGCGCGACAGTTTGTCGGATTTGGTCAACAAAACATGCACCGGCTTGCCGCTGGGGCAGAACCAGTCGAGCATCTGCCGGTCCAGTGGTGTGAGCGGATGTCGGCAGTCCATGACCAGTACCAGGCCGTGTAATGACGTGCGGTAACTGAGATAGGCGGACAGCGTCATCTGCCAGTGCTCGCGCATGGCTTGCGGCACTTTGGCGTAACCGTAACCCGGCAGGTCGACCAGAAAACGGTCGTCGCCCAGTGCGAAAAAATTGATCAGCTGGGTGCGTCCGGGC
>JAEWTK010000208.1 GCA_023459535.1 Pseudomonadota bacterium | reverse complement strand
AGTCCTTGTGCACGGTTCTTTTCCATTGCGCGTCTGACTGTGCCTTCGCCAGCATTGTAGGCGGCCAGTGCCAGGTCCCAGCTACCAAACATCAGGTGTAGCTTTTGCAGATAGTCCAGCGCGGCATGTGTGGCTGCAGTGACATTTCTGCGATGATCGGCCCACCAGTTCTGTTCCAGCCCGAAATGCTTGCCCGTCACCGGCATGAATTGCCAGATACCCGCGGCACGGCTGCGTGATAGCGCCTGAGGGTTGAATCCGCTTTCGATCATCGGCAGCAAGGCGATCTCGCTGGGCATATTGCGTTTATCCACCTCTTCGACGATGAAATGCAGATAGCGCTCGCCGCGAGCGATCATGCGCTGCATATAGTCCGGGCGTGAGGCATACCAGGTTTCATGTTTTTGTGTCAGCGGAGAGTCAACATCCGCTAGCTGGAAGCCATCCTTGATGCGTTGCCAGATGTCTTCTTCCTCGAATTGCATGGATGGCTCGAATTGCATGGATGGCTCGAATTCCAGCACGATGCCTGCCGCATTGGTGACCTGCTCCTGGGTGCTGGTCGTAGTGGCTGCCGATTCGTCCGGATGAAATTCTGTTGCCGCAAGGGATGGTGCGGCTACAAGAAACAAGATGGCTGAAGTCAGTAGCAGCTTGGCTGGCATGTGGCAGAGTCGGTCAATGAAAAGTCTGTAGATGGTAACGAAATGCGGGTAGGGGCGTCAAGTAAAAGTACTTTATTTGAAAGTAAATGTAACATAATGATTAATAATTATTTTTCATTTCTCTTAATATCCGGAAAATCTCTGCTGGCGCTGTGTTTTTGTCTAGTTTGAGCGACTGCCGGATGGTGTCATTGTTGCAGCGCAGGAATGGGTTGGTTGCCAGCTCCAGGCCAATGGTCGTCGGCAGGCTGGGCTTACCTGCTGCCCGTAGCTCGATGACTTCCTGCTGACGCTTTTGCAGTGCCATGTTATCCGGTTCCAGTTCCAGTTCCAGGGCAAATGCCAGATTGTTCAGGGTGTATTCATGTGCGCAATAAACCCGGGTATCTGCCGGTAATTGAGCCAGCCTTTGCAGGGATTGATGCATCTGTTCGGCTGTTCCTTCATGCAATCGTCCGCAGCCGCAGGAGAAGAGCGTGTCGCCGCAGAAGAGCAGGGGTTGGCTGTAGTAGGCGATGTGGCCCAGTGTATGGCCTGGAACTTCCATCACGGTGAGTTTCAGGTCCGGTGCGGCGAGTGTTATCAGGTCTCCGTCGGCTACCGGGATATGCGGAAAATCGTAAAATTCCTTGGCCGGGGCATAGACTGGGGCCGGGTATTTCGCACTTAATTCGACGACACCGTCGATATGGTCGTGACAATGATGCGTAATGAGAATGGCTGCTAGCGTGAGTCCGGTTTGTTCCAGCTGCCGGATCACCGGTTTGGCGTCACCGGGATCAACGACCACAGCATGCCTGCCGTCATTAATTAACCAAATATAGTTATCCTTGAATGCCGGGATTGGTAGAATCTCTAACATGGCATCAAATATAACAGTCTTCGCATCGCTTCGCGTCTATAAAATGAGGCTGTCACTTGTTTCGTGATCAGCAATCCTGGCTGACTTCACCGCTCGGTGCCTATCTGCAGCTGAAAGAGCAGGCGTTGTACGATGCGGCAGTGGCCGATATCTTCGGTTTCAATGCAGTTCAGCTCGGCATGCTGCAGATGAATCTGCTAAAGAGCTCCCGCATGCCGTTCTTGCTCAGAGCGGATGTCGCCGCTGGCGCAGTCCGCTGTCAGTCGATGCAATTGCCGTTTCAGACCAGTAGTATTGATCTTTTGCTGCTGCCGCATATGCTGGAATTCAGCGAAGATCCGCATCAGACCTTGCGCGAAGCCGGGCGGGTGCTGGTTCCCGAAGGTCACATTGTCATCAGTGGTTTCAATCCGTTCAGTGCCTGGGGTTTGAAGCGCATGGCGGCCAGGCGCAAAGGCTATCCCTGGCAGGGTACTTTTTTCTCTCTGCTCAGAATCCGGGACTGGCTCGAGTTGCTGGACTTTGAAATCGTGGAAGTGAAAATGGCCTGTCACAAGTTGCCGTTCAGTAATCCGACCTGGCTCAAGCGCTGCCAGTTCATGGACAGGATCGGCAGCCGCTGGTGGCCGATGATAGGTGGTATCTATTTTATCGTGGCCAGAAAACGTGTGCTCGGCATGCGGGTGATTCGCCCCGGACGCCAGTCGAACCGACTGAAGAGTCTGGTGGTGGCGCCTACACGTACACAACCGACACAGCACAACAAACAGAAAGGTAAGCAGCAAGCAAGTGAGTAAGGATATTGTGGAGATACATACTGATGGTGCCTGCAAGGGCAATCCTGGCCCAGGTGGTTGGGGTGCCTGGCTGGCCTATGGGGATCACGAGACCGAGTTATGTGGCGGTGAACCCCTGACGACCAATAACCGCATGGAGATGATGGCCGTGATCAAGGCGCTGGAAGCCCTGAAACGCGCCTGCCGGGTCAGGATATATACGGACTCGGTTTACGTGCAGAAGGGCATGACCGAGTGGATTCATGGCTGGAAGCAGCGGGGCTGGAAAACCAGCGACAAGAAACCGGTCAAGAACGATGACCTGTGGAAGCATCTGGACAAGCTGGTGCAGTTGCATGATGTCGAGTGGGTCTGGGTCAAGGGACATGCGGGGCATGCCGGTAATGAGCGCGCCGATGCCTTGGCGAACAGAGGGGCGGAACCGTTCATGAATGGCAAGCAATAACCGGGCAATCAAGAACAAAGCAATCAATAACAGGAACGCACGATGAGACAGATTTTTCTCGATACTGAAACCACCGGACTTTCGCCTTCGCAGGGGCACCGTATCATCGAAATCGCTGCGGTCGAAGCCATCAATCGCCGGTTGACCAAGAATCACTTTCACGTTTACCTGAATCCGGATCGCGAGATCGACCAGGGTGCGCAGGAAGTGCATGGCATTACGCTGGAGTTTCTGCAGGACAAGCCGCGCTTTGCAGATATCGCTGATGATTTCCTGCAGTTCGTCGCCGATGCGGAACTGATCATTCACAATGCCCCGTTCGACGTGGGCTTTCTCAATGCAGAATTGGGTAAGATCGACAGGCCGGAAGTCGAGTCGGTCTGTTGCAGCGTCATAGACACGCTGAAGATGGCCAAGGACAGCCGTCCGGGGCAGCGCAACAACCTGGATGCATTGTGCCGTCACTTCGGTATCGATAACTCCAAGCGGACTCTGCATGGCGCCTTGCTGGATGCCGAGTTGCTGGCCGACGTTTATATGGCGATGACGCGCGGTCAGGAGACGCTGATGATGGACCTGCTGGATGATGCTGAATCCGGCATGGAATTCAATGCCGCGGCGTCAGGTAAATCGCTGCCGGTACTTGAGGCTGATGCCGGGGAACTGACCGCGCATGAGGAATATCTTTCCGCACTGGAAAAATCCGGCAAATGCGTTTGGCGTGGATAGGGGTGTTAGGGTTTTGCTTTGCAAGGGCAAAAGGTCAGCGCTGAAGGGCTCAGCTTAATGCATCGGCCCAGCTGTTGGGCGTTTCATACAGCCGCACGCGTTCCAACTTCAGATGGTTGCCGTAGGTGTCCTGATATTCCGACTTCAGGATGCGGAACGCCTCGGCCGCCATGTTCTCGGCAGTCGGCACGCTGTTCATGACGACCGTCTTGTGGTCCGGCAGACTCTTGAGGAAATCCAGCACGACGCTGTCATTCTTGTAGACCAGAAAGGCATGATCCCAGACATCGACCACCGCACGTCGTGCGATGGCCTTGACGTCGGAGAAATCCATCACCATGCCATTGTCCGAAGTGTCTTCTCGCTGGATGATATCCCCGGAAAGCGTGATCTCAATCGCATAACGATGGCCGTGCAGGTTTCTGCACTGGCTTTTGTGACAAGGGATGCGATGGCCGGCATCGAATTCGAGGCGTGTGGTGATTTGCATGGGAAGGGATTATATCAGTAGCGCCGGCAGAGGGCGATGCAAGCCGGAGTCGCTTGGCGGTATCTAAATGCCGGCCAATGCCCGGATATGGGCGGTAGCGCTCTCTGCCAGCGCCGGCAGGTGATAGCCGCCTTCCAGTGATGAGACGATGCGGCCGCCGGCGTGGCGTGCGGCGATATCCATGATGAATTCCGTGACCCAGACATAATCCTCGCGCAGCAGGCCGAGTTGCGCCAGCGGGTCTTCCGCGTGAGCATCAAAACCAGCCGAGATGAAAATGAACTGCGGTTTGAAGCGTTCCAGCGCCGGCGCGAATTCTGCCGTCACCGCCTGACGGAAACCGTGCCCATCGGTACCAGCCTTCAGTGGCACATTGATCATATGATCCGTCCTGCTGTCAGCACCGGTTCCCGGATAGAACGGGTGCTGGAAGGTGGAACAGAGCATGACGCGCGGGTCGTCCTTGAAGATATCCTCCGTACCATCGCCATGGTGCACATCGAAGTCGATGATAGCCACACGTTTGAGTTTGTGCTGTTACAGCGCATGGGCAACCCCCACTGCGACATGATTGAAGATGCAGAAACCTGCGGCACGATCCTTGTGCGCATGGTGGCCAGGCGGGCGAATGCAGCAGAAGGCATTCTTCACCTTGCCGCTCATGACCAGATCGGTTGCCAGGATACTGGCGCCGCTGGCATGCAGGGCGGCCGATAATGACATCGGACCCATGGCCGTGTCGGCATCCAGTCTGACCAGGCCTGCCTTGGGTGACAAGCGCCGGATCTGCTCGACATAGGCTTTGTTGTGGACACGCGTAAGCTGCACGTCAGTGGCTGCAGGTGCCTCAAAATGCTTGAGTTGCTGGTCGATGCCGGCAGTTTTCAGCGCATTGTGAATGGTCGTGATGCGTGCCGGCGATTCCGGATGGGACCCGTCCATCACATGCAAGAGAGTGTCAGGATGCGAGATCAGTGCAGTGTTCATGGTCCAATTTCACGCAACAAGTCCTGATAACAGGCTAATCTCAGCGCAGCGAT